>JALVYZ010000409.1 GCA_027037705.1 bacterium
TATGTAATGTATGCGTATAATAAAGATAGAAATTCCTTTAAAATTTGAAGTTTCATCAATAAATTCATATTTAATTGATGAAGAACCTTTGACATTAATTGATCCAGGGCCATTTTCAGGATATCATATAAAATTTTTAGAAAAAGCTTTAAATAATTATGGAAAGAAATTTTCAGATATAAAAAGAATTTTATTAACTCATGGTCATACTGATCATGGAGGAATTGCAGGATATTTTCAAAAAAAATTTAACACAGAAATATATATTCATGAATTTGATGAAGAGAAAATAACAAAGTCTTCAAAAGAAAAACTTGAAAAAAGAAAAAAATTCTTTGCACCATTATTAAAAAAAGATGGTTTTCCAGATGAGGTTATTGAATTTTTAATAAATTTTGTAGGCGACTTTTATAAATATGTTTTTAAAGCCAAAGAAATTAATATTATTGAAGATGAATCAATAATTGGCTTTAATAATTTTAAATTAAAAGTTCTTCATACACCAGGTCATACATCAGGACATGTTGTATTTATAAAAGATGAGTCAATAATTTTTTCTGGAGATGTATTATTAAAAGATATTTTTGTTACACCATTACTTGAATTTGATGAATGTGGAAATAGGAGAAAAAATCTTCTTTCTTTAATTTCAACATTTAAAAAATTAAAGAATTTTTTTAATTTTAAATGGTATGTTGCACATGGAAGTGATGATTTTGACAAGAAAAAAAGGATAAAAGAAATAGAAAAAAAAATTTTCGAATATATTAAAAGAGTAAGAGAAAATTTTAATCCAAAATTGTCAGTTTATGAAAATTTTAAGAAATTTTATCCTGATATAGATAGAGAAAAACTTTTATTTTATATTTCAATGTATTATGGCGCTATAGACTTTATTTAGAAAGATTTAACTGATAAATATTAATATAAGGTGAAATAATTATCAATGTCAAAATTAACTTGACATAGATGATATGAATTCTTATAGAATAATCTAACAATGTTTTATTTTATATCTTAAAAAAAGGGGGGCGTAATGAAAAGATTGCTATTTTTAGCTTTATCAAGTTTACTTGTATTTGCAACATTAAGTTTTGCTAAATATCCTAACAGAACAATTCATATTATTGTGCCATCAAAAGCTGGAGGTTCAACTGATACCACTGCAAGATTTTTTATTGAAGTTGCAAAGAAATATTGGCCAAATGCTGAGATGATAGTTGTAGACAAACCTGGAGCAGGTGGCCAAATTGGGTTTGAAGCAATTGCAAGGTCAAGACCTGATGGTTATACAGTTGGAATGATTTTTACTCCACAGATAGTTGCTCATATAGTTGCAAAGAGAGCTCGTTACACATTAAAGAGTTTTTATATGGTTGGAAATATTGCTGAGGATCCTGGTATAGTTGTTGTAAATGCAAAAAGTCCAATAAAAAATTTAAAGGACCTTGCAAAAATGGCAAAATCTAAAAAATTATCTGCCGCTGTTAACGGTATAGGTAGTGATGATTTTTTAGCAGCAAAACAGTTTGAAAAGGTTGCAGGAGTAACATTTAAATTAATGCCAACAAAAGGCTCTGTTGAGCAAAAAGCTGCTGTTTTAGGTGGACATGTTGATGTTGCGTTCATGAATTTATCTCAAATGCTTGCACAGCATAAAGCAGGAAAAGCAAGAATAATAGCAATTTTATCTACAAAAAGATCAGATGCAGCTCCAGAAATTCCTACTGCAATAGAGCAGGGATATAAAGTGTTAATGACTGCGAAAAGAGGTATGGTTCTCCCTGCAAGAGTAAAGGATAGTATTAAAAAGAAATGGTCAGAACTTTTAAAAAAGGTTGTAAATGATCCTGAATTTAAAGAGCATTGTAAAAAAAGTTTTATATTTATTAATTATATGCCA
>JALVYZ010000410.1 GCA_027037705.1 bacterium
TTTTTTTAATGGAAGTCATGGAATTACCCTTCCAATATGTACAAATTATTTTCTTTTCTATTTTTTAATGTTGTTAATGGCGGTATTAGTTGTGATTATTACATTTTTTATTGAAAATTCCAAATTTGGCCTTGCTCTTAAAGCAATTAATGAATCTGAAGTCGCTTCTGAAATGGTGGGGATTGACACAACTAAAATAAAATTAACAGCATATACAATAAGTGGAATTTTAATTGGAATAATTGGAGGTATATACTCTTACTGGGTTACATATATAACTCCAGATGATGTTTTTAATGTTCATAAAACAGTCCAGATGGTGATTATGACTTTACTTGGAGGTATGGGAACTCTATTTGGTCCTGTTATTGGAGCAACAATTTTAAGTATAGTATCAGAAGTTCTTGGAGCTGAGTTTGTTGAAGATTACATGATTATTGTTGGAGTAATAGTTGTGGTGATTATTTTAATTGCTCCATCAGGAATTGCAGGAATAAGAAAATGGAAACTTTTTTTCAAACAAAAAAGCTAACAAAATCTTTTGGTGCTCTTGTAGCAGTTATGGAGATGGATTTTTCCCTGAAAAAAGGGGAAATTGTTGGATTAATTGGGCCAAATGGAGCAGGGAAAAGCACATTTTTAAATGTAGTTGCAGGGATTTTAAAACCAACATCTGGTGAAATTATATTTAAAGATAAAAACATTACAGGTAAAAAGGCGCATTATATTTGCAGGTTGGGAATAGTTAAAACAGCTCAAATTGTTCAACCATTTACAAAATTAACACTTTTAGAAAATGTTTATCTTGGTGCTGTTTATGGAGGAGGAAAATCTCACAAGGAAGCAATAAAAATTTCAGAAGAAATTCTTGAATTTGTGGGACTTGGCAATTTAAAAGGGAATCTTGCTTCTGAATTAAGTGTACCTCAAAGAAGAAGACTTGAATTTGCAAGGGCTCTTGCAACTGAACCTGAAATATTGCTTCTTGATGAAAATATGGCTGGTTTAACCCCTAAAGAGATAGATGATATGCTTGAGCTAATTCGTGAAATTAATAGAAAAGGGATTACAATTGTTGTTGTTGAGCATGTTATGAGAGCTGTAATGGGAGTTGCTGAAAGAATAGTTGTTTTAAATTATGGAGAAAAGATTGCAGAGGGTGAACCATACGAGGTAATCAACAGCAAAGAGGTGCGGGAAGCTTATTTTGGAGAATAGAGAGAAATGCAGTCGGGAGTCCTAATTTAATGAACAATGAATAATGAATATTTAGGAGGAATGTTGTCAGCCAAGCATTATTGGTTTTATCATTAACTAACTTTAACTAACGTTAACTAACACTTTTTAAACAAGAAAAAACAAAGGGAAATATTAAAGCTAAGAAATCTTGAAATAAGTTACGGAGATATACAGGTTGTTTGGGGAGTTGATTTTAATGTTAATGAAAATGAGATTGTTGTTATAATTGGACAGAATGGAGCAGGAAAAAGCACTATTTTATCAACAATTGCAGGACTTTTAAAGGTAAAATCTGGAGAGATTATATTTAAAGATGAAAATATTTCAAATCTTTCCACAATGGAAATTGTTAAAAGAGGTATAATGCTTGTTCCTGAAGGTGCTGGAGTTTTTCCAAATATGAGTGTTTATGATAATCTGTTAATGGGAGCATACACTGTAAAATCTGAAGAGAAAAGACAGGAGATACTTGAGAGTGTTTATATGCTTTTTCCAAGATTAAAAGAGAGAAAAAATCAATTAGCAGGCACTTTAAGTGGTGGAGAGAGGCAGATGCTTGCAATTGGAAGAGCATTAATGGCTGACCCTTCATTGATTTTGCTTGATGAACCTTCATTGGGATTGCAGCCCCTTTTTGTTAAAAGAATGTTTCAGGTTATTAAAG
>JALVYZ010000411.1 GCA_027037705.1 bacterium
TTCACAACTCTTGGAAGAACAGCAGCAAGAATGCTTCAAACAAAAACTATAGCAGACTATGGACTTGAAGCATTTAATAACTTAGTAGAAAATCTTAAAAAAGACCAAACAACAGTTACACCTTATAGAATTGATAAAAATAAAGAATACAAAGGTAGATTTATTGGAGATGTTCCAAGAGGAATGCTAAGTCACTGGTGTAGAATTAAAGATGGTGTAATTGAAAATTGGCAAGCAGTAGTTCCATCTACTTGGAATGCAGGTCCAGCTGATGGAAATGGTAAAAAAGGTGCTTATGAAGTTAACTTAATTGGTATGAAATTAGCTGACCCAGCAAAACCACTTGAAGTAATTAGAAATATCCATAGTTATGACCCTTGTATTGCATGTGCTGTGCATGTAATGGATGTTAAAGGTAAAAAACTTGGTGAATTTAAAGTAGACCCATTATATGGTGCTTGCTAAGGAGGAAGTTATGAAATTTTTAAAAGTAATGGGAGAGTATCTTGGCGGAATTGAATTTTCTGCCGGGTATAGATGGCAACACTGGATTAGAGCAATTTCTATTTTTGCATTGATTGCAACAGGATTTTATTTAGCAAATCCATTTATTACTTATGCAAATGTATCTCCTGAGCCAACAAGATTTTTACATGCTGAAATTCGTGAGTGGCATATTATTTTTGGTTTTGCTATGATTGGTGCAGTTTTATATAAAACGATTTACTTTTTCTTTTTTCCTGAAGCTAAGTTTGAAAGAGCCTCAATTAAAGATGCATTTAATATTAAAATGGCTCTTCAACAAGTTGGATATTATATGTTGATTTCAAAACATCCTCATACAAAAGGTGTATATAACCCACTTCAATTTTGGGCATATACTATGCTTTATGTATTCTTTTATGGAATAATTTTTACAGGACTTGCTTTATATGCAGAAGTTTATCACAATGGACTTGGTGGAATGCTTTATCCTCTTGCTAAATCAGTTGAGAGCTTTTTTGGTGGTTTAGCATATGTTAGACTTTGGCATCATATTTTTATGTGGGCAATTATTATCGTAGTTTTTGTTCATATCTATATGGCTGTATATAATGCAGTATTTGGCAAAAATGGTGGTATGGATGCAATTTTTTCTGGTATGAAATGGGAGAAAGAAGAAAATCATTAATTTTTTCTCCCTTTTTTAAGTGAAAAATGAAAAGTAAATTTTTTTTATTTTTCATTTTTTACTGAAAGGATGTTATGAAAATATTAGTACTTGGAATAGGAAATATTCTTTTTGGAGATGAAGGTATAGGTGTTCATTTAGTAAATTATTTAGATGAAAAGTATGAATTTAAAGGTCATCAAGTAGATTTAATAGATGGTGGGACATTAGCTCAAAGACTTATTCCTATAATAGTTGAATATGATAAAGTGTTTATTTTTGATACGGTTGATGTAGATGATGGAGAAATTGGAGATGTATATTTTTTTGATTTTTTAGATGTACCTGAATGTGTAAGTTGGCAAGGAAGTGCTCATGAAGTTGAGATGCTTCAAACTCTTGAGATGATTCATATGATGGGAGATTTGCCAGAGACTAAAATTATCGGAGTTGTGCCTTATGTTATAGGAGAGGATACTACATTTAGTATAACTGAGCCTGTAAAAAAAGCAAGTAAATTGATGGAGAGAATTTTAATAAATGAATTAAAAAAACTTGGAGTAGAAGTTAAGGTTAAAAATCCTAATGTAGATATTCAAGAAATAGCAAAAATTTCTTATAAAAGGGGAGTACCTGAAGAGTCTTTAAGGGGTTTTGAAGTAGGAGAGATTAAATGATATTGAGATTTACTTTTAGGCTTGATTCAAATAGTGGAGTAGTAGAAAAAATTTTAATTAGAAATGCTAAAG
>JALVYZ010000412.1 GCA_027037705.1 bacterium
CAATTCATAATAGAATTTTTAGCAATATAGAAGAAGTTATGGATGCAGTAGTAAATGAATTAAAAAAATTAACAAAAAATAAAATTATGAGCTTATGCAAATGTTCATATTTATAGTATTATTAAGGTAGAAATTGTATAAGTTAGCACTTACTGCCCCGGAGGTTGATAAACCGATTATTTGATAGCCTTGTTTATTATATATCTCTGTTAATGCTTCCATTGTGGTAGTTTTACCAGCACCAGCTTTGCCTAATACAACATAATCATTTTTGGATAATGCTATTTCCAAAATCAGTGCTGATTGTTTTTCATCAAGCATAAATCCTTTTTGTTGAAATAATTTTTCTTGAAAATTATCAAATATAATGGCGATTGCAGGTTTATTGAGAGATATTTGGTCTTCCCTTAAATTAATAATTTCATTTTTAATAAAAGAATTTATAATATTGGAATCTGTATAATAGGTGAAAAAGATTTTTCAGAAAGAGATAAAATTGTTTTTTTGAAAAATTCAGGGGATATAAAAAATGGGATGAGGGGAGAAATCATTGCAATTGATAAAAATAATCGAGAATTAACTGTTAAAGAGCTTTGCACGGCAAAAAGCATAAAAAGTTAAATAAGTAATTGAAAATATTGTTTAAATGTGGTATATTGCTCAAAAAATCAAGGAGCAAAGAATGTCAAAATTAAAAGGATTTGGATTTGCAGATTATGAAATTGGAAATCGATTCAGCCAAGAGACAGCATATGATAAAGTAGATAAAATAATTGATTGGTCGAGAATAGATAAAGTTCTCAAAAGCAAATATAAAAAGAATAAAAATGCAGTAGGTAACCCAGCGTATCCTGCATTACAGATGTTTAAGATATTATTGGTACAAAGGTGGGAAAATTTAAGTGATCCTCAGATGGAATTTGCGTTAAAAGACAGGTTATCAGTAATAAGGTTTGTAGGTTTATCAATATCAGATCCTGTTCCTGATCACAGCACCATAAATAGATTTAGGAATGAATTATGCAGATTGCAATTATATGAAAAGTTATTAAAAGAGATAAACAATCAATTATCGCAAAAGGGATTAAAGGTAAGTGAGCGAAAAGAGAAAGTAATAGATGTGACAGTAGTAGAAAGTTCTCGTCGTCCCCGTAAAGTAGTAAAAGGAGAGATAGTAGAAGATCGGAAAGAAGGAGATACATCTTCATATTTTGATTCGGCAAGTGTAGTAGAATATAGTGAAGATAAAGAGGCAAGTTGGTTAAAAAAAGGGAATAAATATTATTATGGTCATAAAGCCTCAATAATAGTAGATTCAGAAGGATATTTTGAAGGAGGGATGACATTTCCTGCGAATGAGGGAGATGTGACGAAGTTACAAGATACAGTGGAGAAGGTAGATTTAAAAGAAGGTGAAGAATTATACGGAGATAAAGGATTTGCAAGTAATTTGAATCGTCATTATTTATTAGAAAATGGAATAATAGATAAAATTATGCATAAAAAGCCAAAGGGAAAAGAAATGCATTGGCTGTTGAAATTGTGGAACAAAAGTATAAGTAGAGTAAGATATGTAGTTGAGCAAACTATAGGTCTTTTTAAAAGACACTTAGAATTTAGCAGGTTCAAATATGTAGGACGAGAAAAAAATGATATGGAATTATACTTGGTAGGAATAGTACATAATTTAAAAAAAGCGAGTAAAATGGTATGTTAGCCTGTTTTGACAGGATAGTTGCGTCCAGAATGGACAAAATGTTATAAAAAAAGTTAAAAACAAATAATAAAATTAAAAATCAAGGAAAAATCAGAGCCATTTTTTAGAGATTTATAAAAAATATTTTTAAAAATGAAGAAAAAATAGAAAGATTTAAAATGTGCAAAGGTCTTAAAT
>JALVYZ010000413.1 GCA_027037705.1 bacterium
ATGCAATTAAAGTTAAAGATGCATTACAGGGAAAATATTTTATTTCAAAAGCAAGAACAGAAAATAAATTAATTCATGCAAAATTAAATCCTGGCGCTGACAATTCAGGTAAACTTGTATCAACAATTAGAACGTTAGCTAAAAAAATAGCAAAAAAACTTAATTCAGAACTCATTTTAATTGATGGTCCTCCAGGTGTTGGATGTCCAGTTATTGCTTCAATTTCTGGAGTTAAAAAAGTTATTTTTATTACAGAACCAACAAAATCCGGCATTCATGACCTTATGAGAGTGTATGAACTTGCAAAACATTTTGCAGTAAAATCTTATGTAATTATAAATAAGGCAACAATTAATAAAAATCTTACTGAAAAAATAGAAAAATTTTGTAAAGAAAATAATATTATCCTTCTTGGTAAAGTTCCATATGATAAAAAATTTTACAACGCATTAATAGAAAAAAAATCTATTGTTGAGATAGATGAAAATTATAAAAAAATTTTTTTGAAAATGTGGGAGGGATTATTAAGAGGTTAGTTAAGGTTGTTGAGGTTAATTGAGGTTAGTGTAAAAAGTCTGGAGTCGGGAGTGCGGAGTCGGGAGTCCTTATTTAATGAAAAATGAAAAATGAAAAATTGATAAATAGGCAAGAGGCACTGGGCTATAGGCTATTGGAAAAATAATTAAATCCTTTAGCCTCTCGCCTATAGCCTATAGCCTTTAACCTAAATAAAAAACATATTAAAAAGATATAAAATAAAAGATGATTTACAGGAGAATTTCTACAAATTACTATTAATAAGGATGAATAATAATAAATTGCTTTACACCTCAACGCATATACGCATTAACGCATTCACACATAAACTCAAAAAAGGAGGTAAAAAATGAAAATTGCATTGACAATTTCTGAAAAAAGTGAAAATAGCAAAGTGGATCCAAGATTTGGGAGATGTCCATATTTTTTAATTATTGATGAAGAAACAGGAGAAAAAAAAATCATTGATAATACCCAAAACTTAAACGCTATGCAAGGAGCAGGAATTCAAGCTGCTCAAAATTTATTAAAAGAAAATCCAGATATTTTAATCACTGGAAATATAGGACCAAAGGCTTTTACATTATTATCTCCAAAAGTTAAAATTTATATTGGTGCAGGAGATTTAACCATTGAAGAAGCACTTAATAAGTATAAAAATGGTGAATTACAGTTAGCTACAGGTGCGAATAAACCTGGACATTGGTAATTTAAATATGAAGATGCGGAAATGCGAAAATATACATAATATTGACTAAACTTATTATCTCATTTACGCATTATCGCATCCACGCATACACGCATTTACAAATAAAATAATGGAGGATAAAAGATGCAACAACAGCAAGGAAAAGATGAACTTACAGAGAAGATTAACCAAAATTTAAAGAGAATTAAACACAAAATTATAGTATTAAGCGGTAAAGGTGGAGTTGGAAAAAGCTCAGTTAGTGTTAATACTGCAACTGCATTGTGGTTAAAAGGCAAAAAAGTTGGGATTCTTGATATTGATATTCATGGTCCTTCAATAGGTAAAATGACTGGAATTCCACCAACAAAAAGACTTGAATTAAATGAAAAAGGAGAACCTTCTCCAATAAAAATTAGAGATAATTTTTATGTATTAACAATTGCAGTATTACTTGATAGTGAAGATACACCAGTTGTTTGGAGAGGCCCGCTGAAAATGGGAGCTATTAAGCAATTTTTAGGAGACATTCAATGGCCTGAGCTTGATTACTTAATTATAGATTGCCCTCCAGGCACAGGGGATGAACCTTTAAGTGCAATTCAGCTTATTGGTAAAGTTGATGGAAGCATTATAGTTTCTACTCCTCAAGAAGTAGCATTTTTAGATGCAAGAAAAACAATAAATTTTTCAAAAATGCTTCAAGTGCCTGTTATTGGAATTATTGAAAATATGAGTGGTTTTAAGTGTCCTCATTGTGGAGAGATTACATATATCTTTAAATCTGGTGGCGCTCATAAAGCAGCAAAAGATTTAAATGTTGATATCTTAGGACAGATTCCCTTTGAAATAGAAATGGTAGATGCTGCAGATAAAGGTATTCTTTATGTTGAAAAATATCAGGATTCAGAAGCTGCAAAAAAATATATACAAATTGCAAATGCAATTATTAAAAAATTAGAGTCAGAGACTTCAGAAAAACCTCAAATAGCAGAAGAGAAAAAGGAGGATAGCAAAATGAGAATAGCGATTCCTCTTGCAAATGGGAAACTTGCAACACATTTTGGACATTGTGAACTTTTTGGGATATATGATGTAGAAAATGGGAAAATTATAAATAAACAAATGATGACACCCCCTCCACATAAGCCTGGAGTCATCCCAAGATTTTTAAATGAACAAGGTGTAAATAAAATAATTGCAGGAGGAATGGGTCAGAGAGCAATTCAATTTTTTAATGATTATGGCATTGAAGTAATAATTGGCGCACCTGTAAAAGATCCTGAAACATTAATTGAAGAATATTTAAACGGAACTTTACAGCTTGGTGAAAACGTATGCTCACATTAATAAAAATGGCGGGTCTACCCGCCTTTTTTTTAAGAAATCTCCTTTAATGCTATTCAGATATGCATCAAAAGTAAAAAGATAAAAATAAAACAAATTGATATTTCATGATTGATTTATTGATTTATTATAACATGAAAGCTCACCTGCCACTATGGAGCAAGGCCGAAGGCCGCAGCGGAATAGCGGTCAAATGCATCTGCTTGTTGCAGGTGAAATTTACTTGAAATCTTTTTTGAAATTTTAAGACGGGAATTGAATTTTTATAATTTATTATAAATAGATTATATAAAAAATAGAGGAGAAAATTATAAAGATTATGTCCTATAAAATTTTTTTATCTACTTGACTTTTATCGCTAATATGTGTGTTAAGCTTTTAATTTTTGCCTACTAATTACTATCAACTTAGCTAATGTTTTTTAAAAAAACTTGCTCCACACCAGAGCCTGGCCCGCAAACATGATTTTGGGCTCAACCACTACTATATATTGTTGGTAATGTAATTTTGTCAGGCTGTATATTATATACAAAGTAACCTTAATAAGAATAAGGTTTGCGGAACCGCCTCAACACTGTTGTTTCTCCCCAAATATACGGTATTCATCTCAATTTCTGACTATATCGTGGTAGACCGTTATTATGTCGATAATTATTTCTTTTGATAATTCACCTACATTTTCAGCTACCAAAATCACCTCATCATCTTCTGGGATACTGGGATGTTTTATATATTTTGATACGATATATTCTCTTTTTTTGTGTCTCTTTAATAAATCTCTATCTATTTTATAGACATAGCCTATTTTATATGTTTTATTCGATAACGCATAATATTTTGCTCTTTCAAAATGTGGAGTCGTAGAAGCACCTGATGTGGGAAATCCTTCTTGATTTAATTGATGACGTAGAACAGCATTATGTTCACATAAACCATATCTTGCGTCACCGTTATGAATAGTTGTTCCATCATGCTTAAAACAATATTTAAAATCACCTACTTTCTTAGGTGATAATCCCTTCTCATTTTTATGAAGTTTTGGATTTACTCCACGGTATAAATAACAACTCATTTTACCATATTTTTATTTGGCCTAATGCCTAAACTCAGTGGCTAGCGGTTACGCCGGTCCGCTGGAAAGGTTCGTTAGAATTTTACCATAACATTTTTATAGATATTGTGATTACAAAAAAACATAATATCCATAAAATCACTGGTCCTGTAGCACCCTTGAATTTTAATCCCCAAATTTCTATTTCTATTTTACCATAACTATATTCTAAAACTGATACAAGCAAATAAGCAGCAACTCCTGCTAAAGGAAGACCTATTGTAGCAGCAAAATGTTCTTTGACTATATCTTTTACCCATCCTTCTTTCTGCCATGTCCAATAAATTATGAAACTAACATAAGAAACACCTACAATCCCAGCTCCCAATATTGTTACAAGAAGAATGAGTTTTTTTAGCAATGGAGAACAGAATAATTCTTTTAGATAGCTAAACAAATTATCTCTTTCTTGCATACGATTCATGCTATAACAACAAGGGTCACTTGCCGACATGGAGCAAGGCCAAAGGCCGCAGCGGAACAGCGGTCAAGTGCACCCCTTTAATACTAATTGAGCCTTTATTTTTTTTATTTTTATGTTACAACTATTTAAATAACCTAAAAAAGAAGATTTTTCAATGAATTTTTACAAAAAACAACATAATTTTTACTGTGGTATAGACCTTTGTAAATTTTTTTTGAAATTTTAAGACAGGAATTGAATTTGTTATAATTTATTACAAATGGGACAATTAAAAAATAGAGGGGAAAAAATGGATATTTAACCCTATAAAATTTTTTATCTACTTGACTTTTATCGGCTCATATGTGTTATATAACCTATTTATTTTATTACTTCTTTTAAATCTATTATGTAGATAGGATGTACATATGCTGATAATATTAATTGATGAGTAGCATTTGGGAAATCATTAGTATTAGCACCCAATTCTGATGGTGCGATTTTTTCTATTTCTAGACCTCGCTTTTTCATTTCCTCATAATCTTCTTCAGAAACGTCCCAACAAACAATACAATCAATTTCATTAAACATCTTTTGTTCGTCATTAAAATCTCTAAGTATATTTCTTAGTCTTGACTTAAATTCTATAACGACTTTCTTATTGCCCCATTTTGCATACAAGTCATATTTGTTTCTATACCCAGAAATTAATGGATCTATATCTGTTATTTTACCATTGCCAATACATTCAAAGAATAAGGCCGCAACACTTGCTTCTTGGTCTTTAGGGGTTTTCTTCAATTTGATGTCTTTTATATTTAAGTCCGGGATGTTTTCTATCTCTGCAAATATTTCATCTTTATCCCATTCACTATCAGTAATAATTTCGCCAGAAACATATTTGGTTATAAATTTGAGATATTCATTAAAAATTTCTCTCGCATATTTTTTATATATACGGGCTTGCATGCCATGTATAGATTTACGACCAATATCAAACTTTAAATGTCGATCTTCA
The DNA here is from genome assembly GCA_027037705.1 of bacterium. Taxonomy (GTDB): domain Bacteria; phylum DYJV01; class DYJV01; order DYJV01; family JALVYZ01; genus JALVYZ01. The sequence continues at coordinate 5,105 of JALVYZ010000413.1, forward strand.
AATAAAATAAAAATATTAGACCAATAACCTGCATAACCGGTAGAGGGATGTTCTACTGAAATACCAGTCGGCATTCCTTTTACTGAAGTAAAAATTCCAGGTTGGAATTTAACATATCCGAATTTGTCTAACCAATCATCATTTTTTAAGTCATCATAGGTACATAAATTATTTTTTACTGATAAATCATCCCACACCCTTCTTTTAGGGACAAAACAAGTTATGTATTTTATCGTTCTGCCAGAATGAACGAATTCTCCTTTTTTATAAATAATTTTATCTTTGAGCTTTCTTCTTTTGTCTTGGTCAGTTCTATTAGGCTCTCGAGCAAATTCAATAAAGTCATCTAAATTTATTTTCGAATTTTTATTTAAATCATCAAAAATTAACCAATATTTGAAAGGAAGCTCTTCTTCAAAAACATCTCCATCCAAATTTTTGAAGTTTAACATGATCTTTACTTCTTTATCATTTTCCCAAATAGTTTTTGTATTTCCTATAGCAGTTCTAGTGCGTAAAATAAATTTAATCTGTTCAAAACGTAGTTCAAAAATAGGAATATCATGAACATTGTTTAAAGTTATTTCAGTGCCAATAAAATCATCATTTATTTTTTCGAAATTTAAAATCAGTGGATTATCATCAGTGCTTTGTTTCCAGTAATATGCATCTTTAACTCGGGCAACTGAACAACCATTTTTTGTACCACTTTTAATCATAAAGTCATTACAAGAAAACATAACAAATGTTAAGCCTACGCCTTTTTCGCCTATACAATTTTCGTCATTTTCTTTATTAGTTGAAAATGGAGCCAATAAAGAGGGCAATCGATCCGGTTCTATTCCAATTCCATTATCTCTTATAAGTATTCTTTTATTTAAGCTGTCTATTTCTAGATATATTTCACCAATCTCTTCATCCGATTGCCTAATGGCATCTATACTATTCTGGCATAACTCAGCCAAAATATCCCAGTCGTTATTATAACTATCATCAATATCCCTAATAGTCTTCTTTATTTCTCTGACACTGGGTTTTAAAAAGTCATCAATCAATTTTTTATCGGCCATATTAATATTCCCTTATTTTAATTTTTATATAACGTCCAGGGTCACTTGCCGCTATGGAGCAAGGCCAAAGGCCGCAGCGGAATAGCGGTCAAGAGCATCCCTTTGATACTAATTGAGCCTTTATTTTTTTTATTTTTATGTTACAACTATTTAAATAACCTAAAAAAGGAGATTTTTCAATGAATTTTTACAAAAAATAACATAATTTTTACTGTGGGAAATACCTTTGTAAATTTTTTTGGAATTTAAGACATGAATTGAATTTGTTATAAATTATTATAAATAGAAC
>JALVYZ010000414.1 GCA_027037705.1 bacterium
ATAATTTTAATATTTGCTTCAGAAATATGTGGGGAAAGAGGAAGTGATATAACTTTATCAGAAATATTTTTTGCAATAATGTAGTCTTCTGGTAAAATGTCAAATTCTTTCATACATGGTTGTTCAGGAATAGTTTTTTTATAAAAAATTTTAGTTTCAATTCCATTTTCCGTTAGAAATTTTTTTAGTTCATCTCTCTTTTTAACTCTTATTGTAAAAAGATTATATGTATGGTAACTTTTTTCATCTTCCACAGGTAATATAATTTCTTCTATATCAGAAAGTAAAGTTTTATATAATTTAGCGGCTTTTCTTCTTCTTTCTAAAAAACTTGAAAGGTAAGCTATTTTAACATTTAAGATAGCTGCTTGAATGGTATCTAATCTTGAGTTAAAACCATGAATAATATGTTCCTCTCCTTGATAACCATGGTTTCTTAAAAGTAAAACATTTCTAAAAATTTCATCTGAGTTTGTAACAACAAGTCCTGCATCTCCATATGCCCCTAATGTTGCATTAGGAGAAAAACTAAAACATCCTGCATCTCCAAAGCTTCCTACATATTTATCATTATATTTTGAGCCAAATGCTTGTGTGCAATCTTCTATTAATTTAAGATTATATTTTTTTGCAATTTCAATAAATTTATCCATGTTACATGGATTCCCATAAAGATGTGTAACAATTATAGCCTTTGTTTGATCATCAATCTTTTCTTCAACTTTATTTTCATCCATATTAAATGTATCAGGATTTATATCAACATAAACTGGAATAGCTCCAACATTGACAATTGCTTCTGTAGGAGCAATAAATGAATAAGGAGTTGTGATTACTTTATCTCCTTTTCCAATATTACATGCTTTTAAAGCCAAAAATAGAGCGTCTGTCCCACTTCCAACTCCAACTGCATAGTTAATTTGAAACAATTCTGCAACTGTTGCTTCAAATGTTGAAACTTCTTCTCCAAGAATGAATTGAGCATTAAAAAGAATATTGTTAATTTTTGAGATTATTTCTGACCGAAAAATTTCAATTTCTTTATTGATGTCTATAAATGGTATCATTTAAATTCTCCTTTAAATTTTTCAGAATTTTTAAACTTAATTCTAAAGCTCTTTGTCCTGCTATCCCATCAACAACTGGTTTTTCTCTCTTTTTTATACAATTTACAAAAGAGCTAATCTCTTCTTTTAATTGATCAATTTTTTCAGGAAATTTTAATTTTTTGTATTTAAATTTTGTTAAAAAATCAATAGGTTTTATTTTTTCATTTTCTTTTTTATTAATAGAATATATTTTAGCAAATTTTTTGTCAAAGTCTATTGAAATATATCTATTTTTTTGGAAAAAACGCATTTTTCGTTCTTTCTTTAAAGAAACTCTACTTGCTGTAAAATTTGCAGTACAGCCATTTTCAAAAACAATTCTCACATTTGCAATATCTATTTTATCAGTTAAAACAGGGGCTCCTGCTGCATGTATAAATTTAATATTGTCTTTAACAAAATTTAACATAATTTCAATATCATGTATCATTAAATCCCTAATAACATCAATATCAGTACTTCTACCAGTAAAAGATGATATTCTTATTGATTCAATAAACATTGGATTTTCAATATAAGATTTGCATGCTATAACAGCTGGATTAAATTCTTCAAGATGACCAACTTGCAAAATAGAATTATTATTTTCAGCTATTTTATTTAAAATTTGTGCTTCTTTAACTGTGGTGGTTATTGGTTTTTCTACTAATATATCTTTTTTATTTTCAAGAAAAAATTTTGCTATTTCAAAATGGGTATTCGTTGGAGTTACAATAGAAACAGCGTCAACAAAAGGTAAAATTTCCTTATAGTTAGTTGTTTTAAAAATATCAGAGTAAGTATAATTTTTTAAAATTTTTTCATTAGTATCACATATTGACGTTACAATAACATCATTAATATCTCTAAATTTTTCAAAATGAAACTTTCCTAAATAACCAAGACCTATAATACCAATTCTAATTTTTGACATAAATCAAAGTTTATCATATAAAAATATAATTGTAAATATTTGCTGAAGGCTAAAATAATGAATGTTGAAGAATATTTAGAAAAATTTTATAAACTGGATGATTTAGAGAAACTAATTATTAATTTAGCTAATGAAACAAAGACTCCAATTTTGACTCTATCAAAAGCAAAAATTTTAGGTTTATTAGTAAAATTAAAAAATCCTTCAAATTGTTTTGAAATTGGGTTAGGAATAGGCTTTTCTACATATCAAATTTTAAAAAATATAAATGAAAATGCGCGATTAATAAGTATTGATAAGAATTTTCATAGAATTGAACTATTTTTTGAAAATATATATAAAAAATTTGATTTGAAATTAAAGAAAAAATTATCAGTTTATCCTCTTGATGCATTTTACTGTATGGATATCTTTTTAAATTTAAATCAAAAATTTGATTTTATTTTTATTGATTCTCAAAAAAGAGATTATTTTTATTTTTATGATTATTTTGTTAATTTAACTGAAAAGGATGCATTGATTGTAATAGATAACATAACTTATAATATGCAAACCTTTAAAGAAGTAACTAAAAGAAGTGAAAAATATATGGAAGGAGTTAATTTAGTCAAAAAATTTATAAATAAAATTTCAAATTCAGAACATTTTTTAAATTTTTTTATCCCAGCTGGAGATGGTATGTGTTGTTTAGTTAAATTGTAACATTTACATAACTTCCCTTATATGATTCCTCTATTTCGTTTTGAGAAGTTTGAATTGCTTGTTGTTGTGCTTCTTCTTGCTGCTGTTCTTCTTCTACTTCTGCTAGCGACTCTGTTTCTTCATATCTATCATAATAATATTTATCATAATATAAACTATCAATATAACATGTAGATGTGTCAATAGACATTTTATCACCTCCTATTAAATATTATAATTTGAAAAATTTTTATTGTCAAATGTAATTTTTAATAATATATATAAAATGCGATGTATGAAAAATTAAAACAAAAAAAATTCATAATTGCAGGTCCTTGTGTGATAGAATCATTGGATCTATGTTTTATTATAGCAGAAAAATTAAAATTTTTATGTGAAAAATATGGATTTTTTTATATTTTTAAAGCAAGTTTTGATAAAGCAAATAGAACTTCTATAAATTCATTTCGAGGTCCAGGTCTTGAAAAAGGTATAGAAGTACTTTTTAAAATAAAAGAAAAATTTTCTATCCCAGTAACAACAGATATTCATGAATCTTGGCATGCTGAAAAAGTAAAAGATATAATTGATATTATCCAAATCCCTGCTTTTTTATGTAGACAAACTGACTTATTAATATCTGCTGGAAAAACAGATAAAATTGTAAATATTAAGAAAGCACAATTTCTTGCTGGCAAAGATATGATTTATCCTCTTGAAAAAGTTAAGTCCACAGGAAATAATAAAGTAATTTTAACAGAAAGAGGAACTATGTTTGGATATGGAAATTTAGTAGTTGATTTTAGAAATATTGTTGACATGAAAGAATTAGGCGTGCCTGTTGTTTTTGATGCTACACATTCAACACAAAAACCAGGAGCATTAAAAGGAAAAAGTGGAGGAGATAGAAAGTATACTCCTTGTTTAACTTATTGTGCAGATGCTTGTGGAGTAAATGGATTTTTCTTTGAGGTTCATCCAGAACCTGATAAAGCTTTATCAGATGGGCCTAATATGATTAATTTTAAGATATTTGAAGAAATTTTGAAGAACTTAGCATTTAAATAAAATTTTTGCATTTTCACCTTTTATTTTTCTTTTTAACTTATCAGAAATGTCAACCTCATCCATATCTTTAAAATATCTTTTGGGATTTATTAAAGGATAATCAGAACCAAATAAGATTTTATCTTCTCCAGCAAATTCTGCTGCAATTTTATATATTTCCTTTTTGTATAAAAATGGTACTGCAGCTGTATCGTAATACACATTCTTTAAAACATCCGTAACTTCTTTTTTCATTGATGTGTAGAAAAAAATTCCACCACCCATATGAGCTAAAATAATTTTATTTTCTGAATATTTTTTTACAAAATTGTAAATATTTTTTAATTTCATATCAGCTTTTCCTGGATACATATGTCCAACAGGTTCATTTGTATGAACTAAAAATGGATAATCTGCTTCAAAACATAACTTCATAATCTTATTCAATTTTTCGGAAATTTCCTCAGTAATATCAGAATGATAAAAAGCTATTTCTCCAACACCTTTCAATCCATTTAAAAAACATCTTTTAACCTCTTCTTCTGATCCAGGTGTTAACGGATTTAAACAACATAATCCTATAAATCTATCTGGATATTTTTTTACAGCTTCAATTACAGAATCATTATTTAATTTTGCAAATTCAATTTTATTCCATGGAAAGCCAAAAATAACAGATTTATCTATCCCCTGCTCATCCATCATTTCTAACATGTCTTTATAATTAACCATTTTTGCATTACTATTTTTGTAAATTGAGGCAAATTCAGGTTCTCCAATAAAAAATTTTTCTCTATTATTTATAATTTCATCTGGAAAAATATGAGTATGAACATCAATTATCATTTTTTAACTCCTCTATTATTTTTTTTACCTGTTTTTCTGTTTCAATTAAAGAATTTGAATTATCAATAATAAAATCAGCATATTTAATTTTTTCATCAATAGGCATTTGGGATTTTATTCTTTTTATAGCTTCCTCTTTTGAAAGATTGTCTCTTTTCATCAATCTTTGAATTTGAAGTTCTTCTGGGATATAAACGACAATAATTTTATTATATCTTTTAAAACTCCCAGTTTCTATCATTAAAGCTGCATCTACAATAATTATAGAATCTGGATTTTTTTTTAGATAATTAAAAACAATTTCTTTTTCTTTTTGGAATATTAAAGGATGGAGTATGTTTTCTAATTTTTTTTTAGCAGATTTATTATTAAAAATTAAATTACCTAATTTTCTTCTATCTAAATTTCCATTTTTATCCAAAAAATTTTTTCCAAATTCTTTTACAATTAGATCTAATCCTTTTTCACCTTTTTTAACTACTTCTTTTGCCACATCATCAATATCTAATACAAATATTCCATTTTTTTTAAAAAGATTGGCAACAGTGGTTTTACCACAGGCAATAGAGCCTGTTAAGCCATGGACATTAGGAGGATATTTATTTAAATTTAGGTTCTCTTTTTTCCATAAAGGCATTGACCGCTTCTTTCATATCTTCAGTCTGTGAGCATTCAATGATTCCATTTCTTTCTAATTCAATATATTCTTCAAATTTTAAATTTTGTCCCTGAAAAAATAATCTTTTTGTTAAAATATTTGCAAAATGAGGACCATTTACAATATTTTCTGCAAAATTATACACATACTGGAACCCTTCATTTTTTGTTATAACTTTACTTAATACTCCCCAGCTTTCTAATTCTTTTGCACTGAATTTTTCATTTGATAAAAAGAAATACATTGTTTTCGGTAATCCTGCATTTTTTACAAAAACATAACTTGAACCACCGTCTGGAGTTGTTGCAAGTTTATTATAACCACCAATAAATAATGATTCTTCTGTTGCAAAGCTTATATCTACATTTAATGCAAAAGATAATCCTACTCCTGCTACTATCCCATCAATATAACTTATAATTATTTTATCCATATTTTTCATTAATAGAATTGTTCCATTTAAAGTCAAAGTCAATTCCTCCACCATTTGTGGGAAATTATTTTCATCAATCGCTTTTTTAAAAGACGGGATATCTCCTCCTGCTGAAAATGCTTTGCCAGTTGCTTTTAAAATAACAACTCTAATATTTTTATCCCATTTAATATTTTGCAATGCATTGAAAAGTTCCTCTGCAAGAATATTGTCATAAGAATTATAGGTTTTAGGATAATTTAATGTTACTATTGCAATTTTACCATTTTTCTCAAGAGATATCTTTTGAAATTCCATCTCGCCCCTCAATATCAAAATTTTGCCCCCACCAGGACTCGAACCTGGCCACCTGGATTAGGAATCCAGTGCTCTATCCTCCTGAGCTATGGGGGCTTTTTTTGAAAATTCAGTATTTTCAAGGTGTAATAGCACTTTGTTATTTTAGTGTCAAGTTCAAAAAATAGATAAAAATAAAAAGTTTAGTTAAACTGTATTTTAAATTAAAAATTATTGACAGAATTTTTAAAATCAAATATTGTGTACTAAGAATCCATATTTTAAATAATATTGGAGGGACAAATGTTAAAAAGAATATTTTTCTTTTCAATGTTTCTTTTCTTAATTTTTTCCCTTTCATCAGTTACAAATTCTATGGCAAAAGAATGTACTTTTGGCTATAGTTATTACACCCCTTCAGAAAATAAAGTTGTTTTACCTTGTATAGATGTTGAGGGGATATGTTGGTATGGAGAAATAAAAATTACTCC
>JALVYZ010000415.1 GCA_027037705.1 bacterium
TCAGCACTACATCAAAGGGCTTCCTGCCTGCATTGGATTTACGTTTCTTTTCCCGTATCTTTTGCAAAACAGGCCTGAACAGTTCCCAATCCACAAGCTCATTCAGTCTCTTTAAAGGATCACCGTTTGAGTCTATCTTCCTCATCCGAAATTCCATATCAAAAAGGCCTGATTGCTTCATGACAAATCCCTCACTGTTTCCATGATTTCAGTGAGTTATTATACATCAATACTACCGAAACGGCTTCCTTTTTCTGGGCTATTTTTAGAGGTACCCTAAAGATTTTTGAAGAAGACTCCTTTGATATGTCATTGTACGATAGAGCCCTGACCATTGTAATGAAATTGAGAAAAGCAGATCAAAAAGAATATCCAGTTCCAGCAATGTATTTTAAAAATACTATTTCTCAGCGAAAACTTAATAGCTATTTATATAACAAGATCAAATTCTAACAATAGGGTGCACTTGACCGCTATTCCGCTGCGGCCTTCGGCCTTGCTCCATAGCGGCAAGTGACCCTTGTCGTTATGTTTTTTTGCCAATTGATTTGGGAGTGCTTCTATGACACTTTTTGATATAAAAAGTATTCATAATGAAAGTGATGTAGAACAAAAGATTGTAATGCCGTTGTTGAAAGAAGTTCTGAGTTACAGTGACGATGAAATTCGTACAAAAGATTACCTAGCTCCAACAGTTATTGATAAGGGAGCTGGGAAAAAGATAGGGTATTACCCTGACTTTATGATATACATTGGAGGGATTCCAGTATTAGTATTAGAAGTAAAGGATATTCATATATCTGCAAATGAGGGTTATCGAGAGGCAAGATTATATTCAGCAGAAGTTAATAAAAGGTATCCCGAAGGTGTAAATCCAATAAAATATATAGTCTCAACCAATGGAATAGAACTTTATCTAAGTCCGTGGGATTCAGAGAAAGATTTAAAAGTTATAAAGATAGAGGAGTTACAAGAAGGAAGTAACGACCTACAATTATTTAGGTCATTTTTAGATCGTAATAAATTACTAGAGCATGCTCAAAAAATAAGACATAAAATACTTCCAGTTGAGCGCTTTAAGCCTTTGTATCTAATAGGTGGGCCTAGTCGACAAAATCAACAGCTACCGCCAAATAGTTTTGCAATAGATCTTGTACCACTTTTACGAAAGTATTTTGATCCAGATGAAACTAAATGTTCAGAAGAAATTTTAGAAAAGGGATATTGTTCATCTGATGAGCTAACTAAATATAATTCTACACTTGAATCTTTATTAAAAGATAGAATCCTTATGAAGGATGGTATAAAGTCTGTTAAAACAACTAAAAAAAGTGCTGAAATACTAAATAAAGCTATCAATCAAGCGGTAAATTTAAAAAATGACATACCAGATCCTTTCATTCTTATAATTGGAGGAGTGGGATCTGGAAAATCGATGTTTATAGAAAGATATTATAAGTATTTAATAAGTGACGATATAAAAAACAGTACATTATGGAGTATTATTGATTTTAATGTAGCGCCCGATGATTTAAAAGATATAGAGAAATGGATATGTGAACAATTTATCGAAGATTTCGGGAAAAGAAATTGTGACGATAACTTTCTGTCCTTTGATAATCTTAAAAGATATTTCGCACCAGATATCGCAGCACGAGATAGAGGACCATATAAATTACTCAAAGAGCATAATTATAGTGATTATATTACAAAGATTACAAATGATATAACCAACTGGAACGACGATCCTCAAAAATTATGTGAGGGTATTATCAGATATTAATTTGAAATAGTCATGACTTAATCTGACATTTCGTGTATAGTAACGAGATGAAAGGCCCTGCCGAGTGCTGCCGAAGGCAAGTACGAAGGCGGGCCTAAGA
>JALVYZ010000416.1 GCA_027037705.1 bacterium
AAAATTTAGAGCTACTCAAATTTTTAATTGGATATACGATAAAGGAATATTTGATTTTAATTTAATGAGCAACATCTCTAAAAAAGATAGAGAAGCACTATCTAAAACATTTTCAATTTATATCCCTGAAATTCCATATATTTTGAAATCTAATGATGGCACAATTAAATTTGCAATTAAATTAAAAGACAATAATATAGTTGAGTCTGTTCTAATTCCTGATGATGATAGACTTACTTTATGTGTTTCAACTCAAGTTGGATGTAGAATGGGATGCAAATTTTGTTTAACAGGCAAACAAAAATTTATAAGAAATCTTGAACCTCATGAAATAATTGATCAGGTTCTTGTGGCAAAATTTTTATTATTAAAGAAAAAAATAAAAATTACAAATATTGTTTATATGGGGATGGGAGAACCTCTTGATAATATAGAGAATACAATAACTTCCTTAAAAATTTTAAACGATGATAATGGTTTTAACTTTTCAAATAGAAAAATTACAATCTCAACTTGTGGCATATATGATAAATTCAAAAAGTTATCAGATAATTTTGATGGTAACTTAGCTATTTCTTTACATTCTGCAGACAATGAAAAAAGGACATTTTTAATGCCAGTAAACAAAAAATATCCTTTAGAAAAGTTAATAGAACATTGCAAAAAATATCCATTAAAAAATCGTCAAAGGATCACTTTTGAATACATTTTAATTAAAGATGTAAATGATTCAATTAATGATGCAGAAAAACTTTATAAAATTTTAAAAGGGATTAAAGCAAAAATTAATTTGATTAAATTCAATGAATATCCAGGTTCTGAATTTAAAGCTCCTGATGATGAAAAAGTGGAAGAATTTCAAAGATATTTATTTAATAAAGGATTAACAGCACTTTTAAGAAAAAGTAAAGGAAAAGATATATTAGCTGCATGTGGTCAACTTTTTTCAAGGAGAGATAAATGAAAGGAATAATATTAGCAGGTGGTGCAGGTACAAGACTTTATCCAATAACAAGAATTATATGTAAACAATTATTGCCTATCTATGACAAACCAATGATTTACTATCCTTTATCAATTTTAATGCTTGCTAAAATAAAAGATATTTTAATTATCTCAACATCAGAAGATATCCCAAAATTTGAAAAATTATTTGGTGATGGCTCTAAAATTGGAATTAATATTTCATACAAAGTTCAACCTGAACCAAAAGGGATTGCTGAAGCATTTATAATTGGTGAAGAATTTATTGGAAATGATTCAGTTTGTTTAATATTAGGTGATAATATTTTTTATGGTCATGGACTATCAGATATTTTAAAAGGAGCTAAAAAAGAAGTTGAAAATAATAGCGGCGCAACTGTTTTTGGCTATTATGTTAATGATCCAGAAAGGTATGGTGTTGTTGAATTTGATAAAAATGGCAATGTTTTAAGTATAGAAGAGAAACCCAAAAAACCTAAATCTAACTATGCTGTGACTGGTTTATATTTTTATGACAATTCAGTAATTGAAATTGCCAAATCAATAAAACCTTCATGGCGTGGAGAACTTGAAATAACAGATGTAAATAAAGAATATTTAAATAGAAAAAAATTAAGAGTAAAACTCCTTGGAAGAGGCTTTGCATGGCTCGATACTGGCACTCATTTAAGCTTAATTGAAGCATCTGAATTTATTGCAACAGTTGAAAAAAGACAGGGTTTAAAAATAGCATGTATTGAGGAAATAGCATATCAGAATAATTGGATAGATGAAGATCAATTAAAAAAATTAGCAGAACCTTTATTAAAAAGTGGTTATGGAGAATATTTATTAAAATTGTTAAAATAAATTAAGGTATAGATTAATAATTTTATCACCAAAGTACAAATATATAATAGCTGCTACTGAAAGAAATGGTCCAAATGGAATCTGCAAATTTCTATCTTTTCCTTTTAAAAGCATAAAAGGGACACCTATTAAAACACCTAAAAAAGAGCCAAAAAAAATAACAAAAAAAATTGATTTTGGTCCTAAATAAGCGCCTATCATTGCAAGTAGTTTGACATCCCCTCCGCCCATACCTTCTTTTTTAGTGATAAAATAGTATGATATAATGATAAATAATAATATCCCTCCCCCAATTAAAATTCCTAATAATGATTGTTTCCAGTTAATAGAAGTTGGGAAAAATGAAAAGATAAAACCTATGATTGTGCCACCAATGCTTATTTCATCAGGGATAATCATATATTTTATATCTGCAAAAATTACAATTAATAATAAAAAAATGAATATTGAATAAAAAAAGAAATTAAATGAAAAACCATAGAAATGATAATTAACAATTAGAGAAATTCCTGATAATAATTCTACAATAACATATATAATTGAAATCTTTTTATTGCAATAAGCACACTTTCCTCTTAAAAAAATATAACTTAAAATCGGGATATTATGATACCATTTTAATTTATTTTTACAAAATGGACAATGTGAAGGTGGAGAAATTATTGATTTTTCCTCAGGAAGCCTATAAATACAGACATTTAAGAAACTTCCAATACATGCACCAATAATAAAGAGATAAATTGAAATTAAATCCATAAAGAAATCGCCCCAAATATTCCTGCATCTTTTAATTCACTTTTTTTTATATCTACCTTTTGCATCAAATGAGGAAGGATAGTTTTTTTAACTCCATTCATAAAAAAATCATAAAATTCATAGAATTTTTCACTAATTCCACCTGCAATATATACAATTTCAGGAGCAAAAATATTTACCAAATTACCCACAGCAACACCAAGATATAAAAATCCTTCTTCTATAATTTTTGTAGCTTTTTTATTTCCATGTTTATGCAAATTATATAAATCTAAAAATTCCTTCAAATTTTTATCACCAAATCTATTTAGCATTCCAGAAGATGAAGAATAGGCTTCTACACAACCTCTTTTACCACAACTGCAAACAGCACCATCAGGTATAACATTAATATGTCCTAATTCAAAACCAATTCCTCTTGAAGAATTCAACATCTTTTTATTTAATACAACACCTCCTCCAATTCCTGTTCCTAAAGTTAAACATATTAAATCAGAAATATCACTATTTGAAAACTTTAAATGAGCTAATGCTGCTAAATTTGCATCATTTTCTACTTTTAAATTTATCTTTTTTTCTCTAAAATACTCTACAATATTAAATCCAACTGAATCTGGAATATGAGGTGAAAATATTATTATACCATTTTTATCTAAATTCCCAGGAAATCCTATTCCTACTTTATAAAAATCATATTTTTTTTTAAAAAATGAGATTATATTTTGAAGTGATATTAAAAAATCTTTTAATTTTTTAGGCGTTTTTAAATATTTTTTTTCAATTATCTCATTTTCTTTTAAATCAAATATTCCTGCTTTTATATTAGTTCCACCAATATCAATCCCAAGAATATAATTAGTCATTTTTCCAGATATAATATATTGGACATTCAAGTCTGAATTTACATGGTTTTTCAGGTGCAAGGCATTTTATTTCATCTTTATCTGGATATATTTTTTTACTAAATTTTTGACATAATAAATATTTTCTATCTTTATCACTATTGTCCATTTTCAACACTCCCTATTATCTTAACTATTTTTTGAAAACAGTCATCTTTTGAGGTATCAATTTTATACAATTTATCCTCTGGAATTACAAATCCCTTAAAATTTTCTTTCTGTTTCAAATAAATTTCCCATGTAGCATCAGAAATATTATTCTTCTCTTTTAATCTTTTATTTAATCTTTCTTTAATAATATCATCTGTGGCATAACACCAAAAAAATATATATTCTTCACCACAATTTTTTAATTTTTCCTGCATATCAATAGATGAAAATGTTGCATCTAATATCACATTTTTTTCTTTTTCTAATAATTTTTTACCTTTATTGATTAAATTATTATAGGTAAGCTCTGTCATTTTTTTTGAATATAATCCTTCACCAAAATTTTCAAAAATATGTTTAGTAGAAGTAATGTGTGCTATATCTTTTCTTATTTTATCAGAATTTAAATGTGGACAATTTAAATATTTGCTTAACTTTTTAGCAATATAAGATTTACCTGAGCCTGAAAATCCAGCTAACACTATTAACATTTTATATAACTATAAGCTAATTCAAAATATTTTTTTGCTTTTTCCTTAATCATTTTTTTATAATCTTCTTGAATTGAAGGATCATCCAATAAAAATGAAGTAACTTTTCCTCTTACATAAGCTCTATAAATTTTATAAAAATTTAACAATATCTCAATTTCTTTGTCATCTGAAAGTTCAATATATTTTTTTATAAAATATTCTGAAAATTCTTTATAATTATTATAATCTAAATCCATACTTAAAAAAGCAATTTCATTTGCAACATCTATAATTCTAAATCTATCATTAAATTCAATACAATCAATAATAAAAATTTTATCATTTTCTTTTATAATATGTTGAAGATGCAAATCTCCATGACATTCTTTAATTCTACCCTCTTCTATCCTTCTAAAAAGTAATTCTTCATACTCTTTATAAAAATTATTGGTAAATTCTTTCAATTCATTATAAACATCTTTTTCAATTGTTATATTAATGTATTTTTCAGTTTGAGAAAAATTCTCATCTGTGGTTATTTTCATATTTTCAATTGATTTTTTGGCTAATTCATAAGGAGCAGGATATTTTTCATGAAAATAATATAATTTTTCTGCTAATTTTTTAAAAAAGTCTTTTTTAACTTTATTCTGTTTTAACAAATTTAACAAAGAATAATCTTCATTGATTTTTTTCATAACAACAGCATATTCAACAATCTCACCATCTCCATTAAAATAGTAATCATCTCCTTTTTTTCTAATCTCAATTACTTTTTCATAAATTTCTGGAGTTAACCTTGAGTTTAAAACTATCTCCTGTTCACAATAAAATTTTCTTTTTTCAAGAGTAGTAAAATCTAAAAATCCAAAATCTACTGGCTTTTTTATTTTATAAACTTTTTCTTTTGAAATTAAAACATAAGATATATGAGTTTGAACAAGATCGATTTTATCTGGATTATCTGGATATTTTTCGGGATTTAATAAGGATTGAATAATATCTGGCAGCATTTTTATGCAAAGGTATCAATAATAGTGCCTAACAGCTCATCATTTGTTTTTATAACTTTTAAATTTGCCTCAACTTCTCTTTGACCTTCCATTAGATTAACCATATCCTCTGGCAAGTTTTCTAATTTACTATTTGCAATATTTTCAGCACTTTTATTTATTTTTTTGTATGCATTTTGTATTCCATATAAACTTGATGAGATTCTCATATTTTTATTATAAGGCAAATTCTTCTAAAAATCAATAATTTTTTATTGAAATTTAAACCAGTTTAATGTAAAAATATTCACGATGAATGAAGATAATAAAGTTTTATTAATTGATAAAGATTTAAGTTTTTTGAGTGAATTATCAAATATAATAAAAAATATAGGAAATTTTAAAACATTAATTTTTCAAAATCAAGAAGATGCAATAAAATTCCTTCAAAAAAATAAAGTCTTTGCAATCTTCTCAGAGATTTTTCCTGGAATATGGGAAATTTTTAAAAGCCTAAACTTAAAAAATGTAATTTTTATAACTGAAAATGCTGATAACGATTTTGCTACAAAAGTTATAAATGAAGGTGCCTTAGATTTTATATTAAAACCTATTACAGAAGAACAAGTTAAGATTTTATTTGAAAAAATAAAGCTTAAAAACAAACATGAAGCAAAGAAATCTACAAGAGAGATTGTTACAAATAACCCTAAAATGCAGCTTGTTCTTAAAATTGCAGAAAATGCAGCTAAAAGTAATGCAACAGTTTTTATTCAAGGAGAAAGTGGAGTTGGAAAAGAGCTATTAGCAAGATTTATCCATTCTAAAAGCCCAAGAAAAGATAATCCATTTATTGCAGTTAATTGTGCAGCATTGCCAGAAACATTACTTGAAAGCGAACTATTTGGACATGAGAAAGGTTCATTTACTGGTGCAATTGCAACAAAACCTGGAAAATTTGAGCTTGCAAATAAAGGCACAATTTTACTTGATGAAATTTCTGAAATGGATATTTCTTTGCAATCTAAATTATTAAGAGTTCTTCAAGAACGAGAGATTGATAGAATAGGAGGAAGAGATACAATTAAAATTGATGTAAGAGTTATAGCTACTACAAATAGAAATATAAAGGAACATATAAAAAAAGGAAAATTTAGAGAAGATTTATACTATAGATTAAATGTCATTCCAATAATTATCCCTCCACTTAGAGAGAGAAAAGATGACATCCCAATTTTAGCAAAATTTTTTATTAATAAACATTGCAAATTAAATGGATTTTTGCCTAAAATGCTTACTAAAGAGGCAATTGAAAAATTAAAAAACTACGATTGGCCAGG
>JALVYZ010000417.1 GCA_027037705.1 bacterium
AAATTTGATAAAGAATTATATGAAAAAGAAAAGGATAAAATTAAACAATTTCTTTACCAGCAAAAAGCATCATATAGAATTCAGAAATATTTAGAGACTGTAAGAAAGAATTATAAAATAGATATTAACGAAAAAATTTTGCGTTAGCGAAAGAATTTCGTAAATAAGGTTGAAGGTGGAAGGTTGAAAATAGAAGAAATCCATGAAAATACTTAATTTTAAAAATGCAATAACATTGGCAACGTTATTGCATTATAAATTTTCATCATTAGAAATATGAGAAAATTAAAAATAAAATAAGGAGGAAATAATGGCAGTAAAAAAACCTTTAAACATTGAAGAGACAACAATTTGTCCATCTACTCAAGAAATGATTAAAAAAGCAGAAGCAGAAGGAAATGAACTTTCATTTCACAGAGCTCAGGATTTAAAACCATGTCCAATTGGTGCTGATTCAGCTTGCTGTAAACATTGTTCAATGGGGCCTTGTAGATTAAGCCCAAAAGACCCATATGCAAAAGTTGGAGTTTGTGGTGCAACATACGATACAATAGCTGCAAGAAACTTTGCAAGAATGGTAGCATCAGGAGCCTCAGCTCACACAGACCATGGTATGGCAATGTTAGACCTCTTTAGAGAAGTTGTAGAAGGTCATATTACAGATTATGAAATTAAAGATGTTGAGAAATTAAAATATGTATGTGAGCAGATTGGAATTCCACTATATGAAGGCGAAGGTGATGAAGCTAAACCAAGAGAAGTAAAAGATTTAGCAATGGATCTTTACCATGAATTAGAAAAAACTTATACAGCAGTAGAAGGAGAAATTCCATTTGCTAAAAGAGTTCCAGAAAAAACATTGGAAAAATGGAGGGATTTAGGAATTGTTCCAAGAGGTTCAATGAGAGAAATTATGGAGTTAATGCATAGAACTCATATGGGAGTTGATCAAGAATATAATAATATTATTAAACAGTGTTCAAGAACTGCTCTCTCAGATGGTTGGGGTGGTTCTATGGTTGCTACTGAAATTTCAGATATTCTTTATGGAACCCCAAAAGCAATTGTTGGCGGATGTGATATGGGATACTTAGATGAGAAAAAAGTAAATATTATAGTTCATGGTCACGAACCTAATTTATTTGAATCAATGATTGAAGCTTGCAATGATCCAAAAAATATAGAAAAAGCAAAAGCTGCAGGAGCAGAAGGAATCAATTTACTTGGTATGTGCTGTTCAGGAGCAGAAGTTTTAATGAGACATGGAATCCCTCATGCTGGAAACTTTATGTCAACTGAAGCAGTAATTGTAACAGGTGTTGTTGATGCAATGGCAGTTGATGTTCAGTGTATTAAACAAGCTCTTGCTCCATTATCAGAATGTTATGGAACTAAATTCTTTACAACTAATCCAAGAGCACATATTGAAGGAGCAATCCATGTTGAACTAAAAGAAGATAAGCCAAGAGAATGTGTAGATAAAGTAGTTGAAATGGCTATTGAAAGATTTAAAAATGGAAGAAAAGCTGCTATTCAAATTCCACAAAATAAAAAACAACAAATAGTTGGATTTTCTCATGAATATATTAACTATATGTTAGGTGGAAGATTCAGAGCTTCATATAAACCATTGAATGAAAATATTATTAATGGTAAAGTTTTAGGGGTAGCTGGAGTAGTTGGCTGTACAAATCCAAGAGTTAAACATGATTGGGTTGGTTTAGAAGTGGTAAAAGAATTAATTAAAAATAATGTTCTTGTCGTTATGACAGGTTGTATGGCTCAAACTGTAATGAAAGCTGGACTTATGGATCCAAAAGCAGCACATGAACATGCAGGTGAAACACTTGCAGAAGTTTGTGAAGCTGTTGGTAT
>JALVYZ010000418.1 GCA_027037705.1 bacterium
TGACAAATAATAGGTTTTCTATATTTTTTAACCATTTTCCCCATTTGATGGGCAGCATCTTCTTCTTGAAATTTTAAAATATCTGCAAATCTAATAGCATAACCACCAAATAATCCAACTAACAATAACCCACCAACATTAGGGTCCTTTAAAATTATTCTTGCACACTCTGCAAATAGTTCTGGTCTTTCATCTGTACCACCAGCTACATCCACTGGATTTCTAACATTAGCATTAGAAGGCAGAATTTCTCTTAATAACTGTTTTGTCCTATCTGATAATTCTGGAATTTCAATTCCTGCTTCTGTTAAAATATCTGCAGCAATTGTAGCATGTCCACCACCATCTGCTAATATTGCAATTTTGTTATTTTTTACTGGTGGCAGATATGTTAATGTTTCAATTGTAGGAAACAATTTATCACTATCTTCTACCACTGCAATTCCTGCTCTTCTAAAAGCAGATAAAGCAACTTCACTCATTCCTGCAAGTGAACCTGTATGGGAGCCAGCTGATTTTTTTCCTGTTTCAGTTCTTCCACTTTTCAATACAACAACAGGTTTTTGTAAAGTTGTTTTATATGCTTCCTGCAAAAACTTTCTTCCATCTTTTAATCCCTCAATATACATTACAATTCCTTTAGTCTTTGGATCAGTTTTTAAATATTTAAGATATTCATGAAATTTTATATCAGCCTGATTCCCAATACCTATATAATAAGAAAATCCTTTATTGCTTTTAATGGAGGCTTCAACAATTAGTTCTAATGCTAAGTTCCCACTTTGAGATAAAAATGCTATTTCGCCTTTGGGGGCATTTTTTATCCCAACTAAATTTAATCCTATTGTAAGATTCATCATCCCTGAAGTATTAGGACCAATAATTCTTACATTGTTTCTCTTAGCAGCTTCAATCACTTCTGCTTCAAGTCTTTTCCCTTCTTCCCCAGCTTCTCTAAAACCTGAAGCAATAATTACAGCTCCAGGAATTCCCTTTTTACCACAATCATCTAATATTGAAGGAATAGTTTTAGCTGGAGTTACAATTAAAGCTAAATCTACAGGCTCTGGAATTGCTGAAACATTTGGATAACAAGGTAAATTAAGAATGGATTTTTCTTTAGGATTTACTGGAAAAATTTTACCCTCATATCCTTCATCAAGCAAAGTTTTAATTGCCTGATAACCTCTCTTAGTTGGATTTTTACTTGCTCCAATAATTGCTACGGATTGAGGATTGAGAATCCGATTAAGACTCATGATAGGCCTCCAATTTTAAATTTTTTGTGGTTCGTGATTTGGGATTCGTGACTCGTGTCCTGGTTTTTAGTTTTTATCTCTTCCTCCTTCTACCTTCAACCTTATTCTCAACATCCCTTATAAACTGGTTTTCTTTTCTCCATAAATGCTTTTATTCCCTCATGCCAATCTTCTGTATTCATACACGCTAATATTGCCTCTGCTTCCAATGTAATTACAGTATCAAGGTCTAAAGAAGGAGATTTTTGTATATATTTTTTAGCAAATTTCATTGAAATAGGAGCTTTTTCTGCTAATTCTTTTGCAAAATTTAATGAATAATCCATTAATTCATCAATTGGTTTTGACTCTATTGCAAGACCTAATTCTTTAGCTTCTATTCCATTTAAAATTTTACCTGTATAAATTAAATATTTAGCCATTTGTAAACCAACTAAATTAACAAGGTGCTTAGTAACTCCACCACCGACAAATGTGCCTAAAGAAGTTTCTGGAAAACCAATTGTAGCAGTATCAGACATTATTATAAAATCACAATTCATTGCCATCTCTGTCCCTGCTCCTCTTGCAGGTCCATTAACAACTGCTATAATAGGCTTTGGATACTCATAAAT
>JALVYZ010000419.1 GCA_027037705.1 bacterium
CCTGATATTGTAATTAATTCAGCAGGTCAGGATAATCATTTTACAGATCCAATTACAAATATGAATATATCTGCTCGTGGATATGCAAAATTAAATGAAATGATAAATCCAGATATTGCTGTACTTGAAGGTGGTTATTCAGTTGAAGGAGCATTGCCTTATACAAATTGTGGAATAATAATGGCAATGTCAGGGATAGATTATTCAGGTGTAATAGAGCCAGACTATGATGAAGATGAAATTTCAGAATCTGAATCTATTATGAAGAGAATCAAACAAGTCGTTCAAGAAGTATGGACAAGATGGCAGATGAGAGATGAGTTGAGAAAAAAGCATATTGGGAATAATGAAATTTTAAGATTTAGAAGAAGTGTATATTATGATGAAGCAGGTATAACTGAATATCAGAATGAAGAAATTTATTTATGTAAAAAATGTCAATCTTTTACAGCTATTGACTCAGAAGGAGACTATTACAGAATTTTAGCTTTTCTTTTAAGTTATGATATATGTGAACAATGCAAAAATAAAGCAAAAAGCTTATTAGACAAAGTTAATAAAGGTTATTATCATAAAATTTACTGGCATGATAAAAGTAAAGATGAATATTTAACTTTATGATAAAAAGCTAAATGGTTAAAGAGTAAGGTTTCTTAATTAGTCTATATATAACTCCTAAAGAAAACCAAAAAAATAATTTAACTTCAGAATCACCAAAATTATTTTCTGTTAATCCTTCTAACAAATACAAAGTTACTAAAAAAATTCCTAATATTGAATAATGAGAATCTCTTATTTTTTCAAATAATTTGATGTAAATTGTACCAAAAAGAACTAAAAATATAATAACAGCAGGTAATCCATAATATGTGGCAATTGTTAAAAAACCATTATGAGGATGTGACCTTATCCAGCATTTAATATTGGTTTCCTTCTTTATCATTTTTTTAAATTTTTCAGGAACACCAAAAATTGGATATTTTTTTATATATTCAAATGATTTTTTCCATAAAAAAATCCTTGTTTCAGTACTTGAACATACATCTTTATTTTTTTGAAAAATCTCATTTGTTTTTTTATGTAGATAAGGAAAATTTAAGTATGCTAAAAACATAACAAAAATTATAAAAAAATTAACAAATATTAACTTCTTATTTAAGAAAAAATTCATCATTAAAATAACAAGAAAAAAGTATAAAATCGGACCTCTTCTCATTGAAAAAATAAGACCTGCGAAAATAATTAAAAATGAAAACAAGTAAAAATAAAAATCTTTTTTGTTTTTATTATAATTAACTACTGCTAAAAAATATCCAATGATACCTGCTAATGCCCAGTTATTAGCTGCAGTTAATGCATGAGAGTAAAATCCTTTAACATCTATATGTTGAATAAAATACTGCATGTAAATTCCATAAACAATTGAAAAAATAGCTGATATCATAAAAAACTTAAATATTTTTTCCTCTTTTACAAGAAAATATCCGCAGAAAAAACTTAAAAACAACCAGCCATGAAAGAGTTTTTTTAAAGAAAATTTCATTGTTTTTAAAATGAAAAATTTATATATCAATGAAATATCAATCCAGATAATAAATAGCAAAAAAATAATTCCAAAAGGAAAATCTCTTAAATAAATTTCTTTTTTAAAAATCTTGGAGATTAATATTGCTATTAAAATTCCAAGACATATCTCAGTAGCAGCAATTGATATAAAAGAAGAAAGTGCAAAAAGATTATTTATGATCATAGTTATAGTGATTCGTGATTTGTGACTCGTAATTCGTGTTATTTGAGTTTTTGTTTATATCTTCCTCCTTCAACCTTCCGCCTTCCACCTTCTATCACAACCTCACATTAACTCCATTTTTCTTTAAAAATTCTTTAGTTTCTCTTATTGTGTATTCTCGGTAATGGAAAATAGAAGCAGCTAAAGCAGCACTTGCATTTGCAATTTTAAAAGCATCTAAAATATGCTGTAAATTTCCAACTCCTCCAGAGGCTATTACAGGAATTTTTAATGTATTTGAATAATATTCTGTAAGTTCCAAATCATAACCAATTTTTGTTCCATCTCTATCCATACTTGTTAACAATATCTCTCCAGCACCATAATCTTCAACAATTTTTGCCCATTTTAAAGCATCTATCCCTGTTGGAGTTCTACCTCCATTAATAAAAACTTCCCATTTAAATCCTTTAAATTCAATAAAATCTGGATGGTTACATCTTTTAGCATCAACTGCTACAACAATACATTGAGAACCAAACCTTTTTGCTGCTTCTTCAATAAATTTTGGATTTTTAACTGCAGCAGTATTTATAGAAACTTTATCAGCACCAGCATTTAAAAGATTTCTAATATCGTCAAGAGTTCTTATTCCTCCCCCAACAGTGAATGGCATAAAGATATTTTCTGCAGTTCTTTTAACAACATCAATCATAATGTTTCTTTTCTCATAAGAAGCTGTTATATCAAGGAAAACAAGCTCATCTGCTTCTTGTTTATCGTATTCAATAGCATTTTCAACAGGATCTCCAGCATCTCTTAAATCTAAAAAATTCACACCTTTTACAACTCTACCTTCTTTAACATCAAGACAGGGAATTATTCTCTTAGCAAGCATGGTAAATTGCTTACTATTTTATTAAAAATTTGTCAATTCTAACTTTAGATGGTTCTAAAAAATACCTTGACACAAAATATTTTTTTATTTAAAATTTTCATCTCAAACTCTGGAGGAAAAAATGGATAATAACTTTAATTCAGAATTTATACAAAATGAACAATATTTAATTGATAATTTCAAAGTTCAGGATACTTGGCGTATTTTTAGAATTATGGCTGAACTTGTTGAAGGATTTGATGCTTTATCAAAAATCCCAAAAGCTGTAACTGTATTTGGCTCAGCAAGAGTTAACGAAGATGATGTATATTACCAAAAGGCAAGATTTATTGGAAAATTACTTGCTGAAAACAATATCCCTGTTTTAACAGGTGGAGGTCCTGGGATTATGGAAGCTGCTAATAGGGGAGCTTATGAGAATAACGGCTTATCAGTTGGACTTAACATAGAATTACCTATGGAACAAAAACCTAATCCTTATTTAAATCTTTTAATTAGTTTTAAATATTTCTTTGTTAGAAAATTGATGTTAATAAAATATGGCTGGACTTATGTTATTTTTCCAGGGGGATTTGGGACATTAGATGAATTTTTTGAAGCTGTTACATTGATTCAAACTAATAAAATTAAACCTTTTCCTATTATTTTAGTTGGAAGTGAATATTGGGAAGGGCTAATAAATTGGTTAAATGACACAATTCTTTTTAATGAATTTATAAAAAAAGAAGATCTTGAAATTTTTAAAATCATTGATGATCCATATGAAATACTTAATGAAATAATAAGATGTGTAAAAGATGAGGAATGTTTAAAAAAGAGGAGAGAAAATGAATAGATTTTTTAATCATGAAATTACAGAAGAAGAAATTAAAGAATTAAAAGAATTATCAAGACTTTGTCGTGGTGATATACTTAAAATGACAACATTAGCAGGATGTGGTCATCCCGGTGGTTCAATGTCATCTATTGATATCTATTTAACATTATTAAAATTTGCTAATTTAAATCCAGATAACATTGAAGATTTAAATCGTGATAGAATTGTTATTAGTCATGGACATATTTCTCCATGTGCTTATTCTGCTCTTGGAAGAATGGAATTTTTCCCAATTGATGAAGCAATTGCTTATTTTAGAAAAGCTGAGAGCATATTTGAGGGACATGTAGAAAGAGATATTCCAGGAATTGAATGGACAACAGGAAATTTGGGACAGGGACTATCTGCAGCTTGTGGATTTGCTGTTGCCTCAAAGGTTCTTGGAATTCAAAACCATATATTTGTATTAATGGGAGATGGAGAACAGCAAAAAGGTCAAATCTCTGAAGCAAGAAGATTTGCTACTAAATTTAATCTTACTAATATTACTGTTTTAATAGATTACAATAGATTACAGATAAGTGGAGAGATATTTGATGTTATGCCTCAGGATATAAAGGCAAATTACGAATCTGACGGATGGGAAGTTTTATACATTAATGGACACGATTTTAAAGAAATTTTTGATGCAATAAAATACAGTGTTAATAAAAAAGATAAACCTGTGGCAATAATTGCAAGAACTGTAATGGGTAAAGGTGTCTCATTTATGGAAAACAAAGAAAAATATCATGGTTCTGCCCTTTCAGAAGATCAATTAGTAGATGCACTGAAAGAATTAAATATTGAAAATGACTTAAATAAATATAAAGAAATGAGAAAAAATTTTAAAAGGAAAACCTATAGAGAAATAAAATACCCAGAAATAGAAATTAATACAGGTAAACCAAGAGATTATGAGAAAAATGTTTTAACAGATAATAGAAGTGCATTTGGTAATGCGCTTTTAGATTTAGCAGATTTGAATAAAGGAAAATTTGTTGTTTATGATTGTGATTTAACAGGATCTGTAAAAACAAAATCATTTGGAGATAAATATCCAGAAAACTTCTTTCAAAGCGGCATTCAAGAACATAATACAGCTACAATGGCAGGAGCAACATCATTATTTCCTGTAATTTCAATATTTGCTGACTTTGGAGTTTTTGGTGTAGATGAAACATACAATCAGCATAGATTAAATGATATAAATCATACAAATTTAAAATTAGTTTGTACCCATATTGGTCTAAATGTTGGAGAAGATGGGAAAACTCATCACTGTATTGATTATATAGGAATTTTTTCAAATCTATATGGCTATAAATTAATTATTCCTGCAGATCCTAATCAAACAGACAGAGCATTTAGATATATGGTAAAAGAGAAGGGAAATTTCTTTCTTGGTATGGGAAGAGCTAAAACACCTGTAATTATAGATGATAATGGCAATCCAATATTTGCAGGAGATTATAAATTTGAATATGGGAAAGCTGATCTTTTACGAGATGGCGATAAAGGTGCAATAATAACTTATGGTTCATTAATCCCAAGAGCAATTAAAGCTTGGGAAATTTTAAAAGAAAAAGGAATATTGGTAAAAGTGTATAATATGAGCACACCAAAAGATATTGATACCAAAATGTTAAAAGATTCAGCAAATACAGGATTAATTATAACATATGAAGACCATAATGTTTATACAGGTATTGGAACTATTATAGCAAAAGAATTATTTAAAAATAATATTCAAACAAAACTTATAAATTTAGGAATTGAAAATTATGCTTATTCTGGGATACCAGATGAAATATACGATTGCGCAGGATTAAGTGTTGAAAGGCTTGTCAATATAATAGAAAAAGAGGTGTTGGCTTAGCTCCAACACCTCTAAATTTAATATCTATCCATTTAAAATCTTCATTATTTCTTGAAAATTATCAATCAATGATTGACCTTTTTTCTCAAGCTCTTCCTTATATTTTTCAAAATCTTCAATTGGTTTTCTTGCAACATTGTCGTCCATTGCTGCCTTAGCAACACCAACTGCCATTCTTGTTAAAACCCTTGGGTCAAATGGTTTTGGAATAATATAGTTAGGTCCAAATTCTAATTTATCAACATTATAAGCTTTTAATACAAATTCAGGTACTTCCTCTTTTGCTAAATCGGCTAATGCCTTAACTGCAGCAAGTTTCATATTTGGAGTTATTTTTTTTGCTCTTACATCTAAAGCACCTCTAAACAAAAATGGAAAGCATAAAACATTATTTACCTGATTAGGATAATCACTTCTACCTGTTGCAACTATAGCATCTTTCCTGACCTCATAAACTTTTTCAGGCCTAATCTCTGGATCAGGATTTGCCATTGCCATTATAACAGGTTTATCAGCCATTGTTTTTACCATTTCTTGAGTAACTACATCTTTTTTTGAAACACCAATAAATAAATCTGCACCTACAAAAGCCTCAGCAAGTGTTCTTGCATTTGTATCATTTGCAAATTCTTCTTTATATTTGTTCATTCCTGCTTCTCTGCCTTTGTAGATAACTCCTTTTGAGTCACACATAATTATATTCTCTTTTTTAGCACCAGCTGTTACAAGCATCTTTGCTATGGCAATTCCAGCTGCTCCTGCACCATTCATTACAATTTTAACATTATCAATTTTTTTACCTACTATCTCTAATGCATTTACAACTGCTGCAGTTACAATAACAGCTGTACCATGCTGGTCATCATGAAACACTGGGATATCTACCAAATCTATTAATTTTTCTTCAATATAGAAACATTCTGGAGCCTTTATATCTTCAAGATTAATTCCACCAAAAGTTGGAGCTATTAATTTACAAACTTTAATAACTTCATCAGGATCTTGAGAATCTACTTCAATATCAAATACATTAACATCAGCAAATCTTTTAA
>JALVYZ010000420.1 GCA_027037705.1 bacterium
TATTTATTGAAAAATCAATTATGTATGCATAATATCCAGCCATTAAAATTTCAAATATTATAACAAAATTCATTTTTGCCATATACTTTTTTACATGCCATCTATCTTTTTTGTTTTTTACATTGAACTTTGGAGTTCTATTAAATGGAGATTTAATTTTAAAAATTGCTTCTAAAACAGCTTTGGCATTGTTTAAACTTAATCCAATGCATGTTGCCATAAGTAAAGGTATATAGATAAATGGGTTTAATTTAGATTTTGCCTCTTTTATTGCTTTAAAATAAAATATGAAAATTGAAATAAAAGACATCAAAAACATTGGAATATCAGTAAAAATTAATTGATACCAGCCATAATTCAATCTTGCAATAATTGCTGGATACATAATTATTGATAAAAGTAATAGAAACAGGTAAGAAAAATTTCCTCCAAGATGGAATAATGCTTCAATTTTAACCTTTAAAGGAAGTTTAGATTTTAAAATTTCAGGAAAAATTTTAAAAAATGTTTCAACAGAACCTTTTGTCCATCTGTGCTGCTGCTGTTTAAAAGAATTTACATCAACCGGAAGTTCACTGAATGCTTTTAAATCTTTTAAGAAAATAAATTTCCAGCCTTTAAGCTGAGCTCTATAACTTAAATCTAAGTCTTCTGTTAATGTATCATGACTCCAGCCACCTGCATCAATAATTGTTTTTTTCCGCCAGATCCCAGCAGTTCCGTTAAAATTAAAAAATCTTCCACTTCTATTTCTTGAAAAATGCTCTAAGATAAAATGACCATCTAAAATTAAACTCTGAACTTTTGTAAAGATTGAGTAATCTCTGTTAATGTAATCCCAGCAAGCTTGAACAAGGCCAACTTTTGGTTTTTTAAAATAATGAATTGTTTCAAGTAAAAAATTTTCAGGAATTAAAAAATCAGCGTCAAATATTGCAATGAATTCACCTTTTGCAAAATTTAACCCATACTGTAATGCTCCTGCTTTAAAACCTTTTCTATTCTTTCTTTGAATATGATAGATATTAAAGCCCTTATTTTTAAATTTTGAAACCAGTTTTTCAATAATTTTAGATGTTTCATCTGTAGAATCATCTAAAACTTGTATTTCAAACTTTTCTCTTGGATAATTAATATTGCACGCTGATTCTATTAATCTTTTAACAACATACTTTTCATTGTAAACAGGAAGCTGTATTGTAACAAATGGTAATGGTTTGATTTTTCCCTTTGGAATCACATTATCATTTTTATGCAAATTGTAAATTATGACTAAATACAATCTATGCAAGCAGTAAATTGACAAGATTCCCATTAATGTGAAGTATGTAATTATAAAAAAAATCATTTTTTAATACTTTTTAGTGTTAGTGTTGGTGATGGTGTTAGTTTTTAATTTTTCATTATTCATTTTTCATTAAAAATACTTCCAACCTTGCACTTCCCAAGCACCTAAAGTGTTAGGTGCTCAGCTGACGCCTTCAGCCTAAAAATTAATACATATTGCAAAAGTATATGTTGCTCCTGCTGATGTATTTTTACCATAGATTTCAGGAGTATATTCAATTTCTAAAAATGTTTTTTTATTGATTTTATAACCAAAAGTTATATCAAGTTTTCCTAAATCATAATTGTATGAAAGGGTAGGGTTGCCACTTAAATCTTTTACAACCTTTCCATTATCAAGGCCTTTAATGCCATCAAGTTTTATTCTTCCATAAAATTTTTTTGTAAAATCCATTCCAAATTCTACTAAATATCTTAATTCATCCGCTGGTTCTTCACTTCTCCATCTATAACCAAATTCAAAATTCATATATCCTGGAATTGCAGGCCACAAAGAGAATCCCATTAATGCT
>JALVYZ010000421.1 GCA_027037705.1 bacterium
TTCAAGAAAAAAAACAAAAACTTCTCACAGAAGATATACAAGAGAAGATATTGAAAAATTTTTAAAAATTAAATATCTTCTTTATGAAAAAAAAATAAAAATTTCAAAAGCAAAAGAGATTTTATTCTCACAATCTAAAAGAATTAGCTATTCTGAATTAATAAATGAATTAAAAGAGATATTAACTATTTTGAAAGGGCGCGGGGCGTAGCGCAGCCTGGCAGCGCACCTGAATGGGGTTCAGGTAGTCGGAGGTTCAAATCCTCTCGCCCCGATTATACAAACTTTTAAAAATTATAACATATGGAAGAAATTAAGTATATTATAGTTGTGCAATGCCATATTGTAAAAGAAAGATGTTCTGGATATTTATGTGAATATGCTTTTAATGAAAGAAAAGGAAAATTTAAAAATTATTCTAAAGACGTAAAAATTAGATTTTTACCATTAACTTGTGGTGGTTGTTGTGGTAGAGCTGTTCATAGAAAAATTAATAACTTTCTTAGAATGTCAAAGAAAAAAGAAGGTTTAAAAAAAGAAGATGTAGTTGTCCATTTCTCCTCATGTATATCCTTTGATTCTTTTCATGGAGGGCCTTGTCCACATAAAGAATACCTTGAAGTTTTGGTAAAAGATAAACTTAAATTAAAAATTGTCCATGGAACTACAATCAACGAAATTACAGAAAAAAGAAGAGAACAAGGGATTTATCAAAAAATTGATTAATTTATTCTATTAACCTTATAGCATTAAAGTCACAGTTTCTAATACATTCTCCGCACTCAATACATTCTTCTTTATTCTTTACAACTGCTTTTCCTTTGTCATTTACAAAAACTTCATAAGGACATACTTCAACACAGGTTAAACATTCTGTACATTTATCTTTATCAATCTCTGGATACATATTATAAGCCAAATTTTTCAAGTATTATAAATAAAATTATCACAAAAATTACAAAAGGAATAATAATTACCCATGGATTCATTAAATTTAATAAAATTGGAAAAGTTAATTTTCCCATATAACCAATTTTTAAGAAAGAAACTCTTAATGCATTATAAACTTCACCATAAATAAAACATCCTAACATAATTCCAATAATTCCAAAAAAAGAATCAATTCTGCCCTCTCCGAGAGCTGCTGCTGATTGTCCAGGTCAGCCACCTAATAAGGCAAAACCAATTCCAAAAAGAAATCCTCCAACTGCAATTGCAGCAATTCTTACAGGAGCTATATATCTTAAAATATTTCCAAGCATACCATGCTCAGCCATTAAATAAAATCCAACCATTGTAACAGCAATTGCACTCATCATAAATTTTATAACTGTAAAATCTTTAAACCTTAAAACATTAACTATTGTTTCAAATTTTGTAATCTGAGTCCTTTGAAGTAAAAAACCAAAAATTATTCCTATGATTAAAGGTAGAAAAACCTTCATTTTTCTCCTCCTTTATTAATAATCTTTTGTTCCAAATAAGATAAATGCTGTTAATATACCACCAGCAAAAAAGAAACATATTGCAAGCCAGCCACTTACGCTCAGGAAAGAGCCACCACTAATGCCCTGTCCACTTGTACACCCACCAGCCATTCTTGCCCCAAAACCTATTAACATCCCACCAATAATTGATACAATAATTCTAACCAATCCATTATATCCAAATCTTTTACCCCACATTTTAGGGATTAATCTAAATTTTATATCATTTGAAAGCCTTGCAGAAATATAACCTCCTATAAGCATACCAATTACAGCAATAGCTGTAAAATTCCAGTAAGGTTTATAAATCTTGTAATATTTTAGAGTCGCAAAATGTTCTGGCGCAAGCCATCTCTCAATCATTCCCAC
>JALVYZ010000422.1 GCA_027037705.1 bacterium
ATTAAAATATCAGGCTCTTCATTAAAAATACTTCGTAGCCTTTCAATTTCTTCATCAACAACTTTCCATAATATATGATTTTCAGGGAATATTTTTAATAATTCTTTTTTTATTTCATTGTCATTTTCAAGTAATTTTATTGCAAGCCATTTAGGATTATACTTTGTTATAACCTGACATTCTTTTTTTAAAAGATTCTCTATATTGCTAATTGATTCTTCTATTTCATCTCCATAATACAATTTAGGTAGAGATATTTCTCTTTTATTTAAACAAAAGTTATAAATTTCCTCTTTTAGTTTATCTATTCCCTTTTCTTTATTCGCAATTGTTTCAACTATTGGAACATTTAATAATTTGGAGAGATATTCAGAGTCTATATCAAGACCTTTTTTTTTAGCTTCATCCATCATATTTAGAACTAAAATTAAAGGAACATTTAATTCCATTAATTGGATAGCTAAATAAAGGTTTCTTTCTATATTTGAAGCATCAATAACATCAATTACAACATCTGGTTTTTCTTCTATAATAAAATTTCTTGCAACAATTTCTTCAATTGAATACGCTGTTAAACTATAAATACCAGGTAAATCAATAACTTTAAATTTTACACCTTTATACACATATTCTCCTTCTTTTTTCTCAACTGTAACTCCAGGATAATTTGCTACATGTTGTCTTGCTCCTGTTAAACCATTAAAAACAGAGCTTTTCCCAGCATTTGGATTACCTGCAAGAGCAATTTTAAATTCTTTCATAATTTCTCCTAACTAAATTAGTTAAGACTAACAAACCTAATAAAAAAATTTTAAATTTTTTCTACATAAATTTTAGAAGCTTCGCCAAATCCTAATGCGATTTTGCTATTTTCTACCTTTAAAATTATAGGACCTGGTGCAGATTTTAAAATTTCAACTACTTTATCTATACCTATCCCCATTCCTTCTAATCTTTTCTTTAAATTAATACCACTTGCAATTTTTTTTATTTTAACTTTTGCCCCTTCTTCTATCATTGTTAATGGAGCCATTATTCTACCTTTTCAACAATTATATTTTTTGCATCTTCTTTTCTAATTGATAGATGAAATCCTCTAATTTCAACATCTATTGGATCTCCTAATGGCGCTATTTTTTTAACTGTTATTATTTCATTAGATGTTGCTCCAAGGTCTGTCAACCTCTTAACAAGCTGATTCTTTTTTAAAAATTTTATAATTTTGCCTTTTTCTCCTACTTTTAAATCTTTCAAAGTCAATTTTGGAGTTTCTTTATATTCTTTATAAAATTTTTCAATACAATTTACACAATCCATTTCTCTTTTATCAGAATTTAGATAATCTTTTAATCTACAGAGCCAATTTTCATCTGTCCTTGGACAAGTGGATATAAAATTATTAAATTTTTCAAATTTTTTTGTTAAATCTGATGACAAGAAATGTTCAAATCTACATGCTACTTCTTCAGCTTCAGTGTATTTCATCCCAAAAACTTTTATAAAAAAGTCTCTTAAAATTTTTCTTTTTTTTGAAATTTTTTTAGCTTCTTCTTCACCTTTTTTAGTCAATGTAATATATTGATAAGGTTGGTAATTCACAAGTCCAAGTTTTGAAAGTTGTTTTACTGCTCCTGTAACAGATGATAATTTAACATTAGTTTTTTCTGCAATATCTTTTACTCTTGCAACTTTTTGATGTTTTATTAAATTTGAGATTACTTCTAAATAATCTTCTAAACTTGGAGTTAAATTTTTGTTAGGCATGGCTAACTTTATAAATTAAACCAAAGTCAATGTCAAGATTTTTTTGATTATGATATTCAGATAAATAGATAAAGGGAAAGGGATATTAG
>JALVYZ010000423.1 GCA_027037705.1 bacterium
GGAGTTGTAAATCCATCAAGTCCATACTCCTGCGCTTTTCCTGCTATTTCAAAACCAAAAGCCAAATCATCAACCATTGCAGCCATTACATAGGTTAACTTTGAATAACACTTCATCATATATCTATGAGTTGGTAATTGCGGATGTTTAATAATTGCCCCACACCTCATCCAGCAATTGTAACAACTGATTAACCTTTCTATCTTTTCATCCTGAGTTCTTGACCATTGTTCTGCAATTTCATCTGTCCAGAAATCTTTTCTTCTTACTCTTGCATTACCCCAAGAGAATCCAGTTGTATGCCATTTCTCATCATGAAGCTGCATCTCCTGAGGTGAACCAATATAAGCTAAAATTGGAGGAACACCTTTTATTGGATTCTGAACTCTCCACTCCATATATTTTTGAACTTCCTTATACTGCTCCCATAATTTTTCAGGATCAGCAATATTAACATCTTTTGTACCTCTAACAGCAATAGCCTTTAAATTCTTACTTCCCATAACAGCACCAAGCCCAAGCCTGCTTGCACTTGAACGGGTATGTTCTATTGAAGCAAAAAAGACTCTATTTTCACCTGCGAGTCCAATAGCAGCAACCTGAATCATTGGATCACCTAATTCTTTTCTAATAATATCAGCTGTCTCTAACGCACCTTTTCCATGAAGATGCCTTGCATCTCTAATTTCCACTTTATCATTATTAATATATAAATAAACAAGATGATCTGCTTTTCCTTTAAAAATTACCTTATCATAGCCAGCATACTTCAATTCAGGAGCAAAAAATCCTCCCATCATTGAAAATCCCATATACTTTGTTTTAGGAGAATATGATGTTATAATTGTTCTATTTGCTCCTGTCACAAGAGTTCCAGTTAAAAGACCTGCGCCAAAAATTAATACATTATCTTCAGAAAGAGGGTCTGTCTCTGGTGGCACCATATCCCATAAAAGTTTGGCATTAGTACCAAGACCACCAAGTAATAGTTCTGACCATTTTGGGTCTGATTCATATTTTTCAATATTTCCAGTTGATAAATCTACCTCTAAATAATATCCTGTCTCTCCATATCTCATTTTTTACTCCTCAAAAGTTTAATTTAGCCATTAAATATATGCAATGAATATGCCATCCTAAAACAAAAATCAAGTAATATTTACAACTTGTATTGTCAAAGAGTTATAAATTATAAATTTTGTATATCTTTTTATACTGTATAAGAAATAATACATGCAAGTTTAATTGATTAAATTTTTATACACATTATAAAATTGACAAAATAAAATTTTTAAAATAGATATAAAATCTATGAAAGTTATTTTAAAAAGGATTTTAACAATAATTATACTTCTTTTTGGGATTACAGCTATTTCTTTTTCTGTTATTCATTTAGCACCTGGCGGGCCAATTGAGATGCAATCTTCATTAAACCCCAAAATGACAAAAGAAGTTAGAGAAAGACTATATAAATTATATGGACTTGATAAACCATTATATATTCAATATTTTAACTGGTTAAAAAATATTGCAAAACTTGACTTTGGTTATTCTTTTGCACCTGACCATAAAAAGGTTATTACAAAAATAAAAGAAAGAATTGGAATTACAATTACTATAAATCTTATTTCTATTATTTTGATTTTCATAATTGCAATTCCTATTGGAGTTATATGTGCAGTAAATGAAAATAACTGGATAGATAAAATACTTACAACTTTTGTTTATATAGGGTACGCTATGCCTTCATTTTGGTTTGCCCTACTTGTAATGATTTTTTTTGGGATTTATCTTGGATGGCTCCCAATCTCAGGGATAAAATCTCTTAATCATGAATATTTATCCTGGTGGG
>JALVYZ010000424.1 GCA_027037705.1 bacterium
TAAAGCATTTGATGTTCATCCTTTTGAAGTTTGGGGGCCACCAGCTATTTCAGATAAAAGTGGAAGTGCTCATTTGCAATCTTATATTTGTTCTATAGTTAAAAATGGTTTATCTTTCTTACTTGATGGGGGGCTTGAGGTAGCAGATATAATTGTAATACCTCATTGCTGTGATTCATTACAGGGATTTGGAAGCATTGTTAAAGATTTTATAAATATAGAAAAACCTGTAATTACATTTTATCTACCAAGAAATAATAGAAAAGTAGATATAGAATTTTTAGCAACTGAATTTGAAAATATTTATAAAAAATTATCTAAAATTACAGGGAAAAAACCTTCCTATGAAGATTTATTAAATTCAATAAATTTAGAGGAAAAAATTGATGAAATTTTATTAAAAGTTAATGATTATAACATATTAAGATTAAGAGAGTTTTTGCCAGATGAGGATTTTATAAGATTAATTGAAGATAGTTTATCTAAAGGAAAAATTAAAAAAGATGAAAAAGTTCCTATTATAATTTCTGGAATAATTCCGGAACCCAAAGAAATTTTAAATATTATTGAAGAGGCAGGAGGATATATTGCTGCTGATGATTTAGCCTGTATTAGAAGAAGAATTTATCCAAAAGGTAAAAGTAAAAATCCTTTTATTAGAATGGCTGAGAGAATTTTAAATGGTCCGCCATGTCCAATGAAAAATTCTTCAATTAGAGATAGGATAAACTTTCTTGCAAATTTAGTAAATAAAACAAAAGCTAAGGGAATAATATTTTACAATATAAAATTCTGTGAAGCAGAAAATTTTTATCATCCTTTTATTATAAATTATTTTAAGGAAATAGGAATAAGTTGTTTGAAAGTTGAGGTTGATTTAAATAGCTCAATTTCTGCCCAAATTATTACAAGGATAAGAGCTTTTATTGAAATGTTAAAAGGAGTATAAATTGTCTCTTTTTGAATATATATTAAATTATAAGATTTTTGGAGCAACTTACTTTAAATTACAAAAGATAAAAGAACAAATTTTTTTTAAATATCCAAAATCCTGGAACACGGATATCTTTGCACCACCATTAAAAATAGGTTCTTATACAAAAGAGTTAATTTCTTCCCACTATCTTGAGGGGCGTTTTGTAAAAGGAGTAAAGCCTGTTGCTTGGGTTACTTCAGGAGCTCCTGTTGAAATTTTAAAAGCTCTTGGATTTTATATCTTGTATCCAGAAAATCATGGAGCTTTATGTGGAGCAAAGAAGGTTGCAGTAGATCTATGTGTTGAAGCTGAAAAGAGAGGATATTCAATTGATATTTGTTCATATTCAAGAACAGATTTTGGAAGCATTTTTTCAGGTAAAACCCCTGTTGGAAAATTACCAAAACCTGATTTGTTGTTAACTTGTTCAAATATATGTCAGACTGTTTTATACTGGTATCAGGTTTTATCTCATTACTTTAAAGTTCCATTATTAATAATTGATACTCCTTTTTTATATGAAAAAGCAAAAGATTATGAGATTGAATATGTAAAAAAACAGCTTGAAGATTCTATCCCGATTTGTGAAAAAGTTGCAAAAAAGAATTTAAATTTTAAGAAATTAAAAAAAGTTGTTAAATTAAGCAAAGAAGCAACTGAATTATGGTTTGAAATAATAAAAACTGCAAAAAATAAACCATCTCCGATTTCTGTATTTGATCAATTTATTCACATGGCTCCAATTGTTGAAATGCGAGGAGAAGAAAAGACTGTAAAATTTTACAATATATTACTAAATGAATTAAAGGATAGAATTTCAAATGGTATTGGTGCAGTTAAAAATGAGAAAAAGAGAGTTTTATGGGATAATCTACCAATATGGTATAAAATAAAATTTTTCAGTGAATTTTTAGCTGAAAATGGAGTTGCTGTTGTTGCCTCAACATATACAAATGCGTGGGGGGAGCTATGTTCTTTAATTGATCCAGATAGACCTATAGAATCTGTTTCAAAAACTTACCTTCATCCAATTTTAAATAGGAGTACAAAAGATAAATTATATACAATATTTAATATGATCGATGAATTTTCAATTGATGGAGTAATTTTACATTCTGATAGATCCTGTAAGCCTTACTCTATTGGACAGATAGACCAGAGAAAGAAATTCATTGAAAAAAAACAAATTCCAGCAATTTTAATTGAATCAGATCATAATGATTCAAGAGCATTTTCTGATGAACAAATTAAAAATAGATTATTAACATTAATTGAAATGATGGAGTAAAATGGTTTCATTAGGCATTGATGCAGGTTCAACAACTATAAAAATTATTGGAATTGATAAAAATAAAAAGATTGTTTTTGAAAAGATAGAAAATACTGAGCCTGATATTGATAAGCAGGTAAAAAGATTACTAAAAAATATAAAAATTTCTGAAATTAAAATAGTTGTCACAGGTTATGGAAGTAATTTAATAAAATTTGCAACTAAAAAAGTAACTGAGATAACATGTCATGCTACAGGAGCATTTTATTATTTTAAAAAAGGTGGAACATTAATTGATATCGGTGGGCAAGATAGTAAAGTAGTAATTATTTCTGATAATGGTAAAGTTCTTGATTTTACAATGAATGATAAATGTGCAGCAGGAACAGGCAGATTTTTGGAAAATATAGCATGGAGATTAAAAATTCCAGTTGAAAGAATGGGAGATATAGCGCTTAATTCAGAAAAAGAGGTTAACATTTCAAGTACATGTGCAGTCTTTGCTGAAAGTGAAGTAATTTCAATGCTTGCAAGAGGAGAAGAGTTAGAAGCAGTGATAAAAGGCCTTCATAGGGCTCTCGTAAAGAGAATAGGAGCAATGGCAAATTCTCTTAATATTTTTCCTCCGCTAATTCTTTCT
This sequence comes from bacterium, assembly GCA_027037705.1. Classification (GTDB taxonomy): domain Bacteria; phylum DYJV01; class DYJV01; order DYJV01; family JALVYZ01; genus JALVYZ01. Next base: position 2,887 of record JALVYZ010000424.1, read on the forward strand.
GGTGGTGTTTCTAAAAATAAAGCAATTCAAAGAATGCTTAAAGAGGAATTAGGCTTTAATATACTAATTCCTGAAAATCCACAAATCATAGGAGCATACGGAGCTGCAATTTTGGGAATAGATCGTATATAAATAAGTTCTTTAGTTTTATTAAAATATTGCTAAAAACTAAATGAGAATTAACCTGAGATATTGATAGTTTTTGCAAGAAATTTAATAAGAATTTATAAACTTATCAATAATCTTTTTTAATTTTTCTGTATTTCTTATATTTTCATTTATTTCTTTAATAAATTTTTCAAGTTCTTCAAAAGTTGTTTTTGAGTTCACAATGGTTTTAAATATTTTTTTATGTTCTGTTGGAAGTTTTTCTTCATCATCATTCAAAAGTTCTTCTTTTAATTTTTCCCCAGGTCTTAGTCCTGTATATTGAATTTCTATATCCTGATATGGTGTCAATCCTTGAAGTTTTATTAAATTTTCTGCAAGTTCTATTATTTTAATAGGTTCTCCCATATCAAGAATGAAAATTTCTCCATTATTTTCTCCAAAAATTGAAGCTTGTAGCACAAGCAGAACTGCTTCTGGTATTGTCATAAAAAATCTTTCAATTTCAGGATGAGTTATTTTTACAGGACCACCATTTTTTATCTGTTCTAAAAATATTGGAATTACACTACCTCTACTGCCTAAAACATTTCCGAATCTTACAGAAATAAATTTTGTTACATCAAGAGAATTAAATGTTGAACAAATAATTTCTGCAACTCTTTTAGTTTTACCCATAATATTAACTGGGTTTACAGCTTTATCAGTGGATATATTTATAAATTTTTCTATTTTCTGTTCAAGGCATATTTTAGCAATATTGTATGTGCCTAATATATTAGTTTTTATTGCTTCTTCAGGGAAAAACTCCATTAATGGTACATGTTTATATGCTGCTGCATGGAAAACAATGTCTATGTGATGTTGGGTAAGTACATTTTTGAATTTTTCACTATCTTTTATATCACCTACAACAGGAATGAATTTATTTTCAAGAACCTCAAGAGTTAAATTGTATAGTTCTGTTTCATCAATTTCATATCCAACGATTTTGTTTGGGGTAAATTTTATAAGCTGTCTTACAATTTCTGAGCCAATTGATCCGCCTGCCCCTGTAACTAAAATGTTTTTGTTTGTAAAATAATTTTTAATTGAATTTTCATCTATTTTTACAACTTCTCTTGATAATAGATCTTCAATTGTAATATCTTTCAAATCTTTTAATGATATTATTTTTTTTGATGATAACAGTTTTGGTAATATTTTAATATCGTTTATGTTATATTTTTTTGCAATATCAATTATTTCTTTTAGTTTTTTATATGGAATATCTGGAATCGCGACTATTATTGTATCAATATTGTTATTTTTCAAAAAATTTTCAAGGTCATTTATTTTTCCAAAAACTTTAACTCCATGGATAAGAGTGTTTATTTTGTTGTTATCATCATCTAAAAAAGCAACTGGATAATATTCTTTAGAATAGAGTAATTCTCTTGCTACCTGTTCACCAGTTTTGTCAGCTCCCATAATAACTGTTCTTTTACCTTTTTTATTTATTGATGATAACATTTCAGTAAAAACTCTTTTAGAAATTCTAAAAGATGAAATTAAAAATATTGAAATAAAGAAATCAATAAATGGAATACTTCTTGGAACAAAAATTGAGGGTGCATATATTAAAGCAAAATGATCAAAAAGTATCATAATTAATAAAGTAATTGTAAAAGCTTTTATTATTGAAATAAATTCTGTAATACTAACATATCTCCAGCTTACAGAATAAAGTCTAAAATAACCAAGGAGAATGATTTTAAATAAGATTACAAATGGTAGCCAATAGTATAATTGTTTTTCAAAATTCGGATTTATATTAAAATCAAATCTTAAATAGTATGAAAAATAAAAACTGATTGTAAGAAGAATAATATCAACGATTAGAAAAAAGATTGCTCTTTTAAAAAATGTTGGTTTAAATAAATTCATGATTTTTTTCAATTAGCAAAATTATTTTTTCATTGCAATATATTTAAAATTTGTGGTAAAATTATAATATGAAATCAAATAAGTATCTTTCTGCAATTCAAAAAATAAGTGAACTTGTTTCTAAAAATGTTGATTTTACAGAATTAATGAAAAATATTCTTATAATTTTGTCAAATGAAGTAAATATGCAAAGAGGTATGATTTCAATTTATAGAAGGGATTTACAGAAGATAATTGTAGATGTAACTTATGGAATCCCCAAACAGGGAGAAATGGTTTTTTACAAAGTAGGCGAAGGGATAACTGGTAAAGTTGTTGAAACAGGAAGGCCAATTGCAATTCCAAGAATTGATAAAGAGCCATTGTTTCTTGATAGAACAGGAGCGCGAAGAAAAATAGACAGATCTAAGTTGGCTTTTATCTGTGTGCCTATAAAATATGATAACGAGGTAGTAGGTGCTTTAAGTGTTGATAGAGTTTCAGAAAAAGATGATTTAAAATTTGAAGTATCGTTTTTAGAGACTATTGCGAATATTATTGCTTCTAAAGTACATTCACGTCGTATAATGGATGAAAATATAAAGCTAAGAGACGCTATTTCAAGACATAGTCCTGTGGGGACAATAATTGGAAATTCAAGCTCAATGAGACATGTTGCGGAACTTATAAATCAGGTAGCTGAAACTGATACAACAATTTTAATTACAGGAGAAACTGGAACAGGTAAAGGACTTGTTGCATCTGAAATTCATCAGAGAAGTAGAAGAAAAAATGGTCCTTTTATTAGAGTTAATTGTGGTGCAATCCCTGAAAATTTGATAGAATCGGAGCTTTTTGGTCATGAAAAAGGTTCTTTTACAGGGGCAATCTCAACAAGGAAAGGTAAATTTGAAGAAGCAAATAGAGGAACAATATTTTTAGATGAAATAGGAGAATTATCTTTAAGTGCTCAGGTAAAATTGTTAAAAGTTTTAGAAGATAGAGAAGTGACAAGAATTGGGAGTAATAAACCAATAAAAGTTGATGTAAGAATTATTGCTGCTACTAATAAAAATCTTGAAAAAGAGGTTGAAAAAGGAAACTTTAGATTAGATTTGTTGTATAGATTAAATATTTTTCCAATTCATTTACCTCCATTAAGAGAAAGGGGTTCAGATATAATATTGCTTGCAGATTATTTTGTTCAAGTGCTGAGTGAAAAACTTGGAAAAAAAATTAAGAGAATTGATTCAAGTGCTATAGATTTAATGATGTCTTATCATTGGCCTGGTAATGTTAGAGAGTTGCAAAATTGTATTGAAAGGGCTATATTAATAGCAGAAGGAGATGTAATTTATGGTTATCATCTACCTCCTTCACTGCAAATAGAAGGAGAGTTAAAACAGGAAAAAACGTTATTTACAGGAAATTTTAAAGAGCTTGTTGAAAATTATGAAAAAACTTTAATTGTGAATGCATTAAAAAAAGCAAAAGGTAAACAGTCTGAAGCAGCAAAAATTTTAGGGACAACTAAAAGAATAATTCAATACAAAATTCAAAAATATGAAATTGATTACAAAAAATATGCTGGAGTAACAATTTAAAAATTATAAAAGTTATAATAGGAGGGGAATCATGAAAAAAGATGATGATATTTTAAAGAAAACATATTTAGCAGGTATAGGTTTTTTATCATTAGCTGAAGAGAGGATGAGAAAAACTCTTGATGTATGGATAAAAAAAGGAGAAAAAGTAGAAAAGGAAGGGAAAAAAGCTGTATCTGAACTTAAAGAAAGGTTTGAAGATTTAAAAAAGGATTTTGAAAAAAAGATTGATATTCAGATTTCAAAGGCTATTGAAAAGTTAAATCTCCCAACAAAAGATGACTTTGAAAGTTTAAAGAAAAGAATAGAAGAGCTTGAAAAAAAATTACAAGATAAATGATTTTTAAACTGCCTCAAACCTATAAAAAAATTAAAAGACTAAACCAAATTTTGCCTGTTTTTTTCAAATATGGCTTTGGCTGGATATTAAAAGAGTTAAAATTAGATTATTATATTTATATTGGTAAAAATATATTTAAATTAAAAAAAATCAAAGAATTTGAAACCTTATCTAATGAGAAAAGATTTGTTTTAGCTCTTCAGGAACTTGGTCCTACTTTTATTAAACTTGGTCAGATTTTAAGTACAAGAGAAGATATTTTCCCTGATAATTGGATTAAAGAGCTTGAAACACTTCAGGATAACGTTGTTCCTATTAAATATCCTATAATTGAAAAAATAATTTCTCCTATTAAAGATAAATTTGAATATATTGATCCTAATCCGCTTGCATCAGCTTCAATAGCTCAAGTACATAAAGCGAAATTAAAAAATGGAAAAGATGTTGTTATTAAAGTAAAAAGACCTAAAATTGAAGAAATAATTTTTACAGATATTTTGTTACTTTTTGAAATTGCACAATTAATTGAAAATCATGTACCTGAATTGAGAATGTTTAAACCTGTTAAACTTGTTGAAGAGTTTTCCAACACAATTAGAAAAGAACTTGATTTTTTTAGAGAGAAACAGAATTTGAAGAATTTTCGTTCATTTTTTGAAAATGATGATTTTTTATACATTCCAGAAGTTTATGATGAATATTGTTCTGAAAATTATATTACAATGGAGTACATTGAAGGTATAAAGATAAATAATTTTACAAAACTTAAAGATAGTAAAATTGATTTAATAAAATTATCTGAAAAATGGAGTGAAAAAGTAATAGAACAGGTTCTTGTCTATGGCTATTTTCATGCTGACCCACATCCTGGGAATATATTTGTTTTAAAAGATAACAGAATTGCATATCTTGATTTTGGAATGATAGGAAGACTTACAGATGAGATGAAATTTAATATTGCAAATCTTATAATTGGAATCGCTGGAAAAGATGTTGATTTAATAGTAAAAACTTTAAAAAATATGACTCCAGATTTTTATGTTGAAGATATTAACAGTTTTAAAAGAGATTTACTTGATTTTATTGATATGTATTACAATGTACCTTTAAAAGATTTTAATGTGGGAAAGGTTTTTAAGGAACTTTTCAGGATTTTGAGAAAATACGAAATAAGCATAATTACAGATTATGTTTTACTTGACAAAACAATTTTGACTCTTGAGGCAATTGGGCGCAAACTAAATCCTGATTTTAATCTTGTTGAAAAAGCTTATTCTCATGTTAAAAGAATTCTAAAGGAGCAAAAAAGTTTAAAAAAGATTCTTTCAAAGGATTTAAAAAAGAGGGTTCAAAATTTTTACGAAGTTTCAGAAGAAATTCCAGGATATATTTTAGATTCATTTAAAACACTTTTATCAAAGAATCTTGTTATTAATTTCAAACATCAGGGTCTTGAAGATTTTACAAAAGAGATGGACCGTTCTGTTAATAGATTAATCTTTGGATTAATTATTTCTGCAACATTAATTTCAAGTTCATTTTTAATTAAAATTAGTACTTTTTTGGGAGTAGTTGGTTTTTCTTTTGCGACCTTTCTTGGCTTATGGCTGCTATATGGTATATTTAAATCTGGGAGACTGTAATGTCAACATTATTTCTTTTCAGACATACTGAGACTGTAAATACACAAGATGGAAAATTTAGATATAATGGATTTATAGATGTAGATATTGTCCCAGAGGGATTAAATCGTTTAAAAAAGTTTATATCTATAATTAAATATAAAAATATTAAAAAAGTCTACTCAAGTGATTTAAAAAGAGCTTATAAAGGCGCAAAAATATTTGCTGATGCTTTAGGTCTGGAAATTATAAAATTAAAAGAGTTAAGAGAGGTAAAACAGGGGATTTTTGAAGGATTAACATATAATGAAATAATTGAAAAATATCCTGATGAAGCAGAAAAAAAATTTTCAGATTATGTAAATTATAGAGTTAAGGATGCTGAATCTCTAAAAGATGCATACAACAGAGTAATACCATGTATCAAAAAAATTATGAGCTCAGATGAAAATGTAATTATTGTTGCTCATGGCGGGATAAATATGCTAATCCTATGTCACTGCTTAAATATGGATTTAAAAGATTTTTTTAGAATTCAGCAGGATTTTGGGTGTATGAATGAAATTGAATTTATGGATAATTTTATTAAAGTAGTAAGAATGAATTTTGTTCTGTAATGAAAAAAATATTTATATTTAATTTTTTAAAATCAATTTATTCCATTTTCATTCTTCTACCTCCTATTCTTGTTTTTTTATTAATATTTCCTTCATCTCTATTTTCAATAAAATGTAATCCATGCCATAAAAATATCACACCAATTGATAAAAACCATAATTTTAAATGTGGATACTGTCATATTAAAGATAATGAAAAACTAAAAATTAGAAATGAAAAATGTATAAATATCATAAAAAATCCATCTGATTTAAAATTTGCAAAATATAAATGTGGGAAATGTCATGAAGATGAAATTAAAAGAGTAAAAACATCGTTAATGAGTACAAATGTTGGAATTATAAATACTACAAGATTTTTGTGGGGAGAACAAAATTCACCAAAAGCTAAATATTCAACAGTAAAAGTAAAAAATTTAAAAAAAATTCCAGATAAAAAGTTAGTTGATGATTTTTTAAGAAAGGTCTGCTTACGCTGTCATATTAATACTGAAGGTTCAAAAAGATTTGGAGAAATAAGAAGTTCAGGTTGTGCAGCTTGTCATGTGATTTATAAAAATGACGGAACTCATGAACACAAATTTGCAAAAAAAATTCCGTCTTCTCAATGTCTTCACTGTCATAATTTTAATAGAGTTGGAATGGATTATGAAGGTTATTTTGAACATGACTATGCTTTAGCTTATCGCTCTCCTTTACCATTGAGGGAAAAAATCTATGGAGAATATCAGCATAGATTGAGAGCAGATATTCATTTTTTAAAAGGAATGGAGTGTATAGATTGTCATTCAAAAGATGAAGTTATGGGTGATGGAAATATTTATTCATTTAAATATCAGGCTGTAAAAGTTAGGTGTATTAATTGCCATAAAAAAGTTCATAAAAATGATAATTTTTATAAAAAACATAAAAGACTTGAATGTTATAGCTGTCATTCATTGTGGGGGTTCCAAGATTATGGGATGCATGTTATAAGAGAAGATTATAAAGGGTATTTTAGATGGAAATTTTTAAAAGATACAAATGTTCCAGATACTCAAAAGATTTTAAAGGAAGCAATTGATGGGTATGGAGATACTTCAAAACTTGTTGATGGCAAATCAGTGAAATTTAAAAATGTTGAGCCAAAGATTACTGATTACATTGAGGAAAAGAAAAAATTAGGAGTTTGGTATATTTTATGGACTTTTAGAAGATGGGAAGACCCTGTGCTTGGTATAAATCAAAGGGGGAAAATATCTCCTGTGAGACCAGATTATCAATTTTATGTTACATGGATTGATAAAGATATGAATGTTAAAATTGATAACAAAAGAATGAAATTTAACTGGAATCCTTATGTCCCCCATACTACAATAAAACAGGGGAGAGATTGCTATTCTTGTCATTTTAATATAAAATCATTGGGACTTGGTTATGGTATGATTTCAAAAGATGGTAAAATTTTAAATATGTTTGATATAAAAAAAAATAAATTTAAAATTGATTATCCTCTTGAAAAAATTATTAATTTAGATGGAAAAATTCTTCAAAATTTTATATATAAAAATTTTTTACAATTAACATTAAAAGTTATAAAAAAGCTTATAAAATGAAAAAAATTATAATTTTTTTAATAATTATTTTAATAACACATATATCAATTTTATATTCAAAAAAAGATGATTTTTATGCTAAATTTAAAATTACTCCAGTAATAGATGAAGTCGCTATTAACAATATAAAATATGTTGAAATAAAAGCAAATTATGATAGATTTTTATCGCCAGAAATTGTAAAATTGGCGAATAATTGCTATAAAAAAAATTTAAAATGGTTAAAAAAAGCTCATAAAATTTATAAAGTAAATCCTAAAATTATTGTAGCAATTTTAACTGTGGAAAGTCTATGTGGCAATTATCATGAGAAATATAATATAGTTGGTGTATACAAGACATTGATAAAGCTTAATAAAGATAAAAAATATCAGAGAAAAATTTTTAAAATTGTAAAATTAAAATATCCTAAAACTTCAAAAAAATGGTTTAAAAAACGAATTTTAAAAAAATATAAATGGGCAAAAAAACAGTTAGTAGCATTAAAAAAGATTTATGAAAAATATAAAATTAATGTTTTTAACATAAAAGGTTCTTGGGCTGGAGCTTTTGGATTGCCTCAATTTATTCCAACAACTTTTTTAAATTATGCAGTTGATGGGAATAAAGATGGAAAAATTAATTTAGATTCATTTCCAGATGCAATATTTAGTATTGCAAATTATTTAAAAAAGAATGGCTGGAATGAAAACTTTTCAAATAAGAAAAAGTATAAAGTAATTTTAAGATATAACAATAGTAAATTATATGCAGAAACTATTTTAAAATTAGCAGGAAAAATTTAATGTATATTGTATTTGAAGGCATAGAGGGTAGTGGAAAAAGTTTGCAAATAAAACTTTTAAAAGATTTTTTAGAATTAAATTGCATTGATTTTATAATTACAAAAGAACCAGGTTCTACAAAAATTGGGATGCAGATAAGAGAAATTTTATTATCATCAAAAAATAAAGAGATGTCTTATTTAACTGAACTTTTTTTATACAATGCAGATAGAGCTCAACATTTTGAGGAAGTTATTATCCCAAATTATGGGAAAAAAGTTATTATATCAGATAGAAGTTTTTTCTCAACATTTGCATATCAGGGATATGGTAGAGGGATATCATTTAAATTACTTGAAAATTTAAATAAAATTTCTACAAATGGTATTTCTCCTGATTTGGTAATATTACTTGATTGTGAGCCTGAAATTGGCATAAAAAGAGCATTAATAAGAGAAGAGACATTAGAGAATGCTCGATTTGAGCTTGAAGATATTGAATTCCATAAAAGAGTGAGAGAGGGATATTTAAAATTAGCAGATGAAAAAAATTGGTTAATTTGTAATGCTACTTTATCACCAGAAAAAATTAATAATCAAATAATTAATTATCTTAAAAATGATAGAAATTTTAAAAATTTTATTAAAAAATAATAAGTTCCCACAATCTTCAATTTTTAATAGTGGAAATATAGAGGTCCCCTTTTTTGTTATTAAATACCTTTTTTGCGAAAATAAAGAAGTAAAACCTTGTAATGCCTGTCTATCTTGTAAAAAAGTAAATAAAAGAGTGCATCCTGATCTTTTTGTAGTTGATATTGAAGAAGGAGCAAAAAATATCAAAATCAATCAGATTAGAGAAGTAAAAAATTTTTGTTCTATGACAACTTCTGGAAGATGTAAAGCAGTATTTATAAATAACGCAGAGTTTATGTCAATTGAAGCTCAAAATTCTATTTTAAAGATACTTGAAGAACCTGGAGATAATAACTATTTTTTATTAAAAACAAAAAATAAATATAAACTTTTACCAACAATTTTATCTCGTTGTGTTCATTTTAATCTAAAGCCAGTCGATAATTTTTTTAAAAATGAAGAATTTTCTTTAAAAAATTTAAAAAAATTATCTTTTTTTGAGGTTTATGATAAATTAAATGAATTAATAAAAGAAGTAAAAAATTTAGAAGATTTTTTAAAAATTTTAATATATTCAAATTATCCAGATGAAATTGATTTTTTATTTTTACTTTTAAATTTTGAATCTTATATTAAATATAACATAAATAAAGATACTGTAATTGGAGTGATTTCATTCTGGATTAAAGGAGGAGAAAATTGTCAAATAAAATTTGCTATTTAACTTTTTTAAGGGCTGGTTCGCCAAGACCATTTTTATGGAACAAAGAAGATGAGATTAAAGAAGGAGATTTAGTTGTAGCAGAAGGAGATAGAGGAGTAAATTTAGCTAAGGTTATAAAAGTAGTTGAATCAGAAGTAGTGCATCCAGATTTATCTGAAAATATAAAAGAAATTATAAGAAAAGCAACAGATGATGATTTAAACAATTATAAAAAAAATATAGAGGATTCAAAAGAAGCATTTAAAGTATGTTTAAAAAAAATAAAAAAACATAATCTCCCAATGAAGCTTGTAAATGCAGAATTTATGTTAGATAGAGATAAAGTTGTATTCTATTTTACTGCAGATGGTAGAATAGATTTTAGAGAGTTAGTAAAAGATCTTGCAAGGCATTTTAAGATTAGAATAGAGATGAGGCAGATTGGTGTCAGGGATGAGGCTAAAATGATAGGATGTATTGGAAATTGTGGTAGAGAAGCATGTTGTGCAACATTTTTATATGATTTCCAGCCAATATCATTGAAAATTGCAAGAGATCAAAATGTAGTTTTGAATCCAGGCAAAATATCAGGGCCCTGTGGAAGGCTATTATGCTGTTTAAGTTATGAACATGAATTATATCTTGAGGAAGGTGAAAAAGCAGATAAAAAGGTATTTGTATATGAAGAAGAGTATAATGAAGAAGAATTAAAAAAATTAGAAGATTAATGGAAAAATTAAATAGCGTTATTGAAAATATTTTAATAGATTTAGGTTATGAAAATTTATATTATTCAGGGATTTTAAGAAAAAACTGGCAAGATATTGTTGGAGAATTAATTGCTAAAGTTTCAACTCCAGATAGAATAGAAAGAGATATTCTTTTTATAAAATGTTCAAATCCAGCGTGGAAGCAGGAACTCCATTTCTTTAAAGAAGAAATCAAAAATAATGTAAATAAATTTTTTAATAAAGAAATAGTTAATGATATCAAAATATTTTTTGGATAAACATGAAAAAATTTGTAAAAGTAGTTTTAAATTTAAATATATTCTCAGAATTTGTATATGAAGTCCCCGATATTTTTAGTTTTTCTTTAAAATTTAAAAGAGTTTATGTTCCATTTAAGAAAAAAATAAAAATTGGTTTTGTTGTAGATGAGTTTTTAGGTAAAAATGAGGATTTTAATTTTAATATTGAAAAGGTTATAGATGTAATAGATTATTATAATTTAATTTCTGAAAAAGAATTAAAATTTTATAAATGGCTATCTGATTATTATATAACTCCCCTTGGACAGATTATTTTTAATGCGCTTCCTCCTGTGAATATTGAATCATTAAAATTAAAAATTAAAGATGAAAATTACTTAGGATTAAACGAGAATGAGCAAAAAATATTAAATTTATTAAGGGATGGCTATTCGTTAAAAAAAATTCAAGCTGAAATTTCATATTTTTTTGTTTATTTAAAATCATTAATAGATAATGGTATAATTGAAATTAAGAAGAAGCAGTATAGAATTTCAAAAAAAGATTATCTATCTGTACTTGCAGAAATATCCTATCAATATTTTAGACCTGAAAAATTAAATCAACATCAGGAAAAGGTATGGAATTCTTTAAAAGATAGGCTAAATAATTTTACGGTAAATTTATTATTTGGAATAACAGGTAGTGGGAAAACAGAAATTTATTTAAAGGCCATTAAAGAAGTTTTAAATAAAAATAAACAAATTATATATCTTGTCCCGGAAATTGCTTTGACTCCAGGACTTTTAGAAGTTTTTTTTGAGAATTTTAAGGATAAAAAAATTGCAGTTATTCATAGCAAAATTACATCAAATAAAAGAAATAAAATATTAACAGAGATTGCAAATAACAATATTGATATTGTAATAGGAGCGAGGTCTGCAATTTTTGCTCCTTTAAAAAAACTTGGTTTAATAATTGTTGATGAAGAGCATGAACAGAGTTATAAACAAGAGGATAAACCAAGATACAATGCAAGAGATAGTGCTATTGTAAAAGCAAAAATTTATAATTGTCCAATAATTCTTGGAAGTGCAACTCCTTCATTAAAAAGCTGGTATAACGCTAAAAAAGGTAAATATTTTTATTATGAAATTAAAAATAGAGTAAATAATAATCCTCTCCCTGAAGTAGAACTAATTGATTTAAAAGAAGAAAAAAATGATAAAATAATTTCAGAAAAGTTAAAACAAGAGATATTAAATGAGATAAAAAAGAAAGGTCAAGTAATTTTATTTTTAAATAAAAAAGGTTATGCAAGTTTTCTTTTTTGTAGTTCTTGTGGATATGTTTTTAAGTGTAAAAATTGTGAAATTTCCCTAACTTACTATAAAAGTAAAAATTCTCTTTTCTGTCCATACTGCGAAAATAATTATAAAGTTGATTATGTATGTCCAAAGTGTAATTCTCCTTATTTAAGAATGGCAGGAAAAGGTACAGAAAAGATAGAAGAAAAAATAATTCATGAGCTTGAAGGTGTAAAAGTTGCAAGGTTTGATTTGGAGTCTACTCAGAAAAAAGGAGAGCTTGAAAAAATATTAAAGGATTTCAATGAAGGAGAAATTGATATTATTGTTGGTACTCAAATGATTGCTAAGGGACATGATTTTAAAAATGTTGGATTAGTTGGAGTTATTACAATTGATAATGTTTTAAACTTTCCAGATTATACTTCATCAGAGAGAGCTTTTCAATTACTTGTCCAGTGTTCAGGACGAGCTGGAAGAGGTAAAAATAAAGGAAAGGTGATTGTTCAAACTTATAATATAGAGAATTACATATTCCAATTTTTTAAAAATTATGATTTTGAAGGATTTTACGAAAAGGAACTTGAATTCAGAAAATTAGCCAAATATCCACCTTTTTATAATTTAGCACATATAATTTTAGAAGGAAATACTGAAAATAAAGTTCAGAAAAATATTAAAAAATTATTTGAAAAAATTAATCAAAGTGATATAATAAAAATAGGACCATCTAAAAGTCCAATTTTTAAAATCAGAAATAAATATAGATATTCAATATTGCTAAAATCAAAATCTAAAGCAAGATTAAATAGTTGTGTAAGAAATCTATTAAATGAAAAATTAGATTCTGGTGTAGATTTTAAAATAGACATTGATCCTGAAAATATAGCTTGACAAATAATAATTATTATTTTAATAATAATTATTACTAAAAACAAAGGGGGAGAAAGTGTCAATAGTTAGAATGACCAAACAAAGAGAGATAATTTTAGAAGAGCTTAGAAAATTAAAAACTCATCCAACAGCAAGTGATTTATATGACATTGTGAGAAAGAGATTGCCAAAGATAAGTCTTGGTACTGTATACAGAAATCTTGAAATTTTGGCGGAAATGGGATTGATAAAAAAACTTGAAATTGCTGGTAAAGAAAAAAGGTGGGATGGAGACATTTCAAAACATTATCATTTTCGATGCGTTAAATGTGGGAAAGTAGAGGATATTTTTTTAAAAGATGAAGATTTAGAAAAATTAGATTCTTTTTTCAAAAATTACATCAATGATAATGTAAAATTTGAAGAGATGAATGTAGAAATTAGTGGTTTATGTAAAGATTGTAATACAATTAATAATTAAAAGGAGGTTTTAAAATGGCAGAAAAATTACAAGTTTATAAATGTGAAAAATGTGGAAATATTGTTGAGGTTCTTCACGGTGGGGTTGGTAAATTAGCTTGCTGTGGTCAAGATATGGTTTTAATGGAAGAAAATACTGTTGATGCTGCAAAAGAGAAACATGTCCCTGTAATTGAAAAGATTGATGGTGGGTATAAAGTTACTGTTGGAAGTGTTATTCATCCAATGGAAGAAAAACACTATATTGAGTGGATTGAATTAATTACAGAAGATGGAAAAGCATATAGACAATTTTTAAAACCAGGTGATGAACCAGTTGCAATATTTAAAGTTGATGCTCAAAAAGTTACAGCAAGAGAACATTGTAACTTACATGGTGTCTGGAAGGCAAGTAATTAGGCTGAATGGTGAAAGCTTAAGGCAGAAGGATAAAAAAAATTAAAAACCACGAGTGCAGAACCACGACTCACGATTAAAAAAAGGAGTTAAAATGTTAGCAGAAAGAATTGAAAAAGAATTAAATAAACAAATTAATGCAGAATTGTACTCTGCTTATCTTTATTTTGCAATGAGTGCTTATTTCCAGGAGCAGGGATTAACAGGTTTTGCAAAATGGATGGAAGCTCAAACTGTTGAAGAGATGGGACATGCTAAGAAGATTTATGATTATGTTTTTGATAGAGGTGGAAGAGTTGAGCTTGAAGAGATAAAAAAACCACCAGTTAGCTGGAATTCACCATTAGATGCATTTAAAGCTGCTTTAGAACATGAAAGATATGTTTCAAAATTAATTAATGAACTTGTTAAAATTGCATTAGAAGAAAATGATTATATGACAAATAATTTTTTACAGTGGTTTGTAGCAGAACAAGTAGAAGAGGAAGCAAGTGTCGGAGAGATAGTTCAAAGGTTGCATTTAGTTGGAGATAGAGGTAATGGATTGTTTATGATAGATCGAGAATTAGGTCAAAGAACAATTACATTGCCTACAAATCAACAATAATTTTTGGAGGAAAGAAATGGAAAAATATGTATGTGAAATTTGTGGGTATGTTTATGACCCAGAAAAAGGTGATCCAGATAATGGAATAGAACCAGGAACAGCTTTTGAAGATTTACCTGAAGATTGGGTTTGTCCAATTTGTGGTGCAGGAAAAGAAGATTTTACTAAAGAGGAGGAATAAAAATGGGTAAGGTTTTAATTGCATATTTAAGTTTAAAAGGTCATACTGAAAAATTAGCTGAGTATATTGCTGAGGGTGTTAGAATTGGAGGATGTGAAGCAGATGTAAAAAAGGTGAATGATATTAAAAAGCCAGAAGATTTAGAAGGATATGATGCATACATTTTTGGAAGTCCTACTTATCATAGAGATATGCCCCAGAAAATGAAAACATTTTTGTTTTTAGCAAAAGAAGCTAATTTAGAAGGTAAAGTTGCAGGTGCATTTGGTTCTTATACTCACTCTGGAGATGCTCCTAAATTAATATTTGAAACAATGGAGTTTGTTTTTAAAATGAAGCCAGTTAGTTTAGGCTCTTTTAATGTAAAAGAAGGTGATATTGATAAAGATGAATATTTGAGAGCATGTCAGCAGTATGGTAGAGCTGTGTGTGAGCAAGCAAATAGTTAGAAAATACAGTCCCTCTTATGAGGGACTTTTTTTTTATAAAAATGAAAATCTTTATTCATGGTTTAGAAAGTAGTGGTTCAGGTTTTAAAGGAAGGTTTTTTAAAGAAATATTTTTCGATATTATAACTCCTGATTTTAAAGGTGATTTTAACTTAAGAATGCAACAACTTGAAAATATTCTAAAATTTGAAAAACATGTCTCAATAATTGGTTCAAGTTTTGGCGGCTTAATGGCAACAAAATATGCTTATGACAATCCACAAAAAGTTAACAAAATGGTTCTTTTAGCTCCTGCAATTATTTTTGAAAATGTAATTAATGAATCAATGAAAATTAGTGTCCCTACAATAATATATCATGGTAAAAAAGATAATGTAGTACCGTTAAAAGAAACAAAAGAATTGGCTGAAAAAATTTTTACAAACTTAAAATTTTTTGAAGTAGATGATGACCATTTTCTACATAAAGCAATTTATAAAATCCCTTGGAAAAAAATTCTATAAAGATAAATCGTTATAACCAATAACTAAAAAATTATTATCTAATTTTTTCAAATATTTGATATTTATGGTGAACGGTTTTTTTAAAGGAAAGAAATCATTCCCATTAATCATTGAAATTGTATCTTTCCCTCCCATAATTTTATTTGAATAAAAAAAATAAAATTTATCAATAATATTAGATTTAATGAAAGAATAGCTAATTTTATTCCCACCTTCTACAAGTATGTTAAAAATGTTGTTTTTATAAAGTAATTCGGGAATTTCAATAAAATTTTTAAATTTTAAAATATTGTATTTTAGAAATTTTTTGGGAATTTTATTTGATTGTGTTAGAAAATATAAATTATCAGCATCTTTAAATATATTAAAATTTTCATCTAAATTAAAACTATTTGTTAGAATAATTTTTTTTAATTCTTTAATTATCTTGTTATTTTTTCTAACATTCAAATTTGGATTATCTTTTCTAATTGTTTCAGCACCTACTAATATCCCGTCACAAAATAATCTTAATTTATGAACATATTTTCTCGATTTTTCATTTGTAATCCATTTTGAATACCCAGAGGGTTCAGCTATTTTCCCATCAAGAGTTGCTGCCAATTTTAATGAAATAAAAGTTTTTTTCTTAATAATATTTTTTATAAAAACTTCATTTAATTCTTTGCATTTATCTTCCAAAATTCCTGTTACCACCTCAATGCCAGCATTCTTTAATTTTTCAATCCCTTTACCTGCAACCAATGGATTAGGATCCTGCATTCCTATTACAACTTTTTTTATTTTTTTTGAAATAATTAAATCTACGCATGGGGGAGTTTTCCCATAATGAGAGCATGGTTCTAAATTAACAAAAAGAGTTGCTCCTTTTACTGATTCTCTGGAAGAATTTATTGCTTCAACTTCAGCATGAGGAAATCCAAATTTTTTATGATATCCTTCTCCAATTATTTTATCATTCTTAACAATTACACAACCTACTAATGGATTAGGAAGAGTGTTTCCACCTGCTTTTTT
>JALVYZ010000425.1 GCA_027037705.1 bacterium
GATTTATGCTTTATGGAATAATTTTTTCATATTTAAAAATAAACCACTTAATGAGCTTTATTGCTTTAATGATTTTAACAGCCATTAGCAGTCTATACTTTAAAGAAGATAAAATTATTAAAAAAAATATCTCTAAAATAGATATTTTTAAAGATTATAAATTCTGGCTAGCGTTAATATTTTTACAAATCAGTTTTGGAGGCTTTTATAATTTCTTTACTATCTATTTAATAAAACACGGAATAGAAAGAGAATTTGTGGGATGGCTTTGGGGAATAGGAGTTGGGGCTGAGATAATAGTATTTCTAATAGGACATAAATTTTTAGAAAAATTAGCCCCTATTAAATGGATAAAAATTTCAATACTTCTTACCTCTTTTAGATGGTTTATACTATACCTATTCCCTAATTCAATTATCTTAATTTCACTCTCTCAACTAATTCACGCCTTTTCATTTGCTATTTTTCACACTTCAGCCCTTTTATATATCTCAAAAAAATATCAAAATAAAACACTAGCCCAACAATTCTACGCAGGTATTGGGTATGGACTAGCAGCATTTATTGGAAGTATTATTTCTGGTTTTTTATATGGTGATAAGTTATTTTTATATGAATCTATTATAGCATTAATGGGATTTTTGGTCTTAAATTAAGACCTTTTAATTTTAATATAATCCCAAATCTCTTTATCTCCAAGAAGTCCTCGTCTAGCAAAAAGCATAATTAAAAGTAAAAGTATGCTAAAAACAACCATTCTAAGACCAGGAATCCCATGAAATCCTAAAAATGTGCTATTTGGGTCATCAAGAGGTCTTAGTAACTCCATACCTCCTAAAAATAGAATTGTACCTAAAATAGCACCGCTCATACTTCCAAGTCCACCTAATACTATAATAATTAATAATTGGAATGTCAACATAAAAGTAAATTGGTCTGGTGAAATAGACCCAATAGAACTTGCTAAAAGTCCTCCTCCAACTCCTTCAAAAAAAGCACTCGTCATAAATGCCAAAGTTTTTGCTTTGAATGTATTAACTCCCATAGCTAAAGCAGCATCTTCATCATCTCTAACAGCTTTCATAGCCCTACCATATCTTGAATAGACAAGGTTATAAACTAAAATTACAGTTACTAAACAAACAACCCCTATCCAAAAATAGCTAGCAAATCCAGGAATTGAATCAAGCCCCATAGAACCATTTGAAATTTCGGGATTGTTAATTAGAAAAATTCTAATAATAAAACCAAATCCAAGAGTTACAATTGCTAAATAATCTCCTCTTACTCTAAATACCGGAAAAGCAAGAGTTAAAGCAACTAATGCCGCTACTGCTCCACTAATTAAAAGTGCTAGAAATGGATTTATAGGATTGCTTGGGTCAAGAAAAATATCTCTAATAAGAGGCAAAGGCTCACTTAACATATAAAGTTCGTCTTTAATCTCAGGTGAGAGAAGTAAAATTGCCGTTACATAAGCGCCAATTGCCACAAATCCATTTGGTTCTAGTGAAAATTGACCGGTAACTCCGTTAATTAAATTATAACTAATTGCCAAAATTATAAAAATATAGATATTGCTCAAAACAGTAATAGTATAGCTTCCAAAAATTTTAGGAGAAAAGTATAAAAACGCTATAAAAATAGCAGTAACTATTCCAATTAATGAAAAATATTTTTTTGCACTCATTTAAAACCTTTGTCTCTCAAAATCTATTCCCATAATACCTGTTGGTCTAAATAGTAAAACAAAAATTAACAAAATAAAAGCAAAAGCATCTTTCCATCCTCCAAGCTCTGGGAAAAATCCCGGAATAGCAACCTCAACAAACCCTAAAATAAA
>JALVYZ010000426.1 GCA_027037705.1 bacterium
GGAGAGCTGTTGTTATTACTTCAACAGAAAGAGCTAAAGACCTAAAAAATCCTATAGTTACTATAATGGGGATAGGAGAGGATAATCCTTCAGTAGATGTTCACCAAGCTGACTTTTTAACTAAAAATACAGGAGCTAAAAAAGCTGGAGAAATGGCTTTTAGAATGGCTGATATTAGTTTAGATGATATTGATGCATGTGAAATTTATGATTGTTTTACTTATACTGTGGAAATAACTTTACAAGACTATGGTTTTTTTGAACCAGGAGGAGGAAAGGATTTCTTTAAAAATGGAAGAACTGCTCCAGGTGGAGAATTCCCTGTAAATACATCTGGGGGATTACTTTCAGAAGCTTATTTTATGGGTTTAACTCCAATATCTGAAGGAGTTATGCAATTAATGGGTAGATGTGGCAAAAGACAATTAAAAGATCCAAAAATTATTCTTTGCTGCGATAACGGGGGAGTATTACAAAGTCATTGCACTATTATTTTGAGGAGATATTAGATGTATAAGCCAAAGATAAATCCTGATAATGCTATTTTTTGGGAAAACTGCAAAAAAAAGAAGTTAGTTTTTCAAAAATGTAAAAATTGTGGAAAAATAAGATGGCCTTATTCGATTGCCTGTCCTGAATGTTATTCATTTGAATATGAATTTATTGAATCAAAAGGAAATGGCAAAATATATAGTTATGTGATTTATAATGTCCCATTTGATAAAAATTTTAAAGATAAAGTTCCATATATAGTTGCAATAATAGAATTAGACGAAGGTGTAAAATTTCTTTCAAATATTGTTGATACTGATTTTAATAACTTAAAATGTGAGCAAAAGGTAAATTTATTTTGGGAAAAACAAGATGAGTATTATATTCCAAAATTTAAAATTAAAAATTAGCTATATATCAATTACCATTTCTAAATAATAGCTATCATTTATTTTCTTTAAATTTAAATTATAATATGTTGCACTTTTTAATTCATATTTGAAATTTATCACTCCATTACAAAGTATAACTTTTAATTTTAGTCTTTTTTCAGATATAAAGATTATTTCATAATTTTGAATAAACTTACCTATATCTTTATAAAAAATAAGTTCATTAATTAATCGAACAGCTATAAATTCAAAACTTTCATCTAAAATTTCAATTACTTTCTCTTCTTTATAATCTTCTTCCTCAAAAACCTCTAATATATCAAAATAAAATTTAAAAACAGAATTTATTAATTCTGAATAACTTTTTCCAAAAAATTTGATTTTAAAATCAGCAGTATGGGAGAGGATTTCGTATTTTTTATTTTCCATTGACATATTTTTTTAGTTGTATTATATATCTTGTCGCTTGTGGTGAGTGTAGCTCAGTTGGTAGAGCGCTGGACTGTGGCTCCAGGTGTCGTGGGTTCAAGTCCCATCACTCACCCCTTTATTATATCATTTCAGCCACTTCTTTTGCAAAATAGGTAATTATTAAATCAGCACCAGCTCTTTTTATTGCTATTAATGTTTCAATCATAACCTTTTTTTCATCAATCCATCCAAGTTTCCCTGCTGCTTTTATCATTGAGTATTCTCCACTAACATTATATGCACAAACCGGTCTGTTAAAAGTCTGCTTAGCTCTAAAAATTATATCAAGATAAGCTAAAGCTGGTTTTACCATTACTATATCAGCTCCTTCCTGAATATCAAGCTCTATCTCCCTTATTGCCTCATCTGAGTTTGGTGGATCCATCTGATAACTTCTTCTATCTCCAAATTGTGGAGCTGATTCTGCTGCATCTCTAAAAGGACCATAGTATGAAGATGCGTATTTAGCAGAATATGCCATAATA
>JALVYZ010000427.1 GCA_027037705.1 bacterium
TGCATCAGGTTTTCCATACTTTATATTGTTTTCTATTGTATCATTAAACAAAATAACATCCTGAGATACAAATGAAATATTTTTTCTTAAACTTTCTAATGTGTAATTTTTAATATTAATTCCATCGATTAATATCTCTCCCTTTTCAACATCATAAAATCTTGGTATCAAATGAATTATTGTTGTTTTACCACCTCCACTTTCTCCAACAAGCGCAACTTTTTTATTTTTTTCTATTTTTAAACTTACATTTTTTAAAGCATACTCTTCATCTTCACTGTATTTAAAATAGACATTTTTAAATTCAATTCCTCTTTTTAATTCTTTAAGTTCAATAGTTCCAGTATCTTTCTCTTTTTCTTTATCTATTAATTCAAAAATTCTTTCTGCTGCAGCAATGCTTTCCTGAAGCTGAAAATTCTTCTTTGAAATTCCTTTTATTGGCTGATACATCATAAAAACTGCAGTTAAAAATGAGAAAAATACTCCTGGAGTTGAATTTCCTTTAATTACCTGGAAGCCTCCATACCATATTACAAAAGCAGCAGCAAATGCACCAATTAATTCCATAGATGGAGAAGATAGAGCTCTATATTTTATTTTTTTCATAATTGTTTTAAAGAATTTTTCATTTTCATTTATAAATTTTTTTATTTCAATATGCTCAGATAAAAAAGCTTTAACTATTTTTATTCCAGTAATACTTTCATGAGCAGTGGTTGATATTCCTCCTGCTTGTTCTTGATTTTTTTTGCTAACTTTTTTTGATTTTTTTCCTAATTTTATTACAGGTAAAATTGCAACAGGCAAAACATAAAGAGTTATACTTGCAAGTACTGGCTCTCTTATAAATGCAACAACAATTAATGAAATAACTGTTACTCCATCTTTTATTAGACCACTAATAGAATTTGTAACAGCTGATTGTAATAATGATACATCATAAAGCAACCTTGAAATAATTGTCCCTGTGGGGGTTTTATTGAAATATTTCATTGGTAAAAACATTATATTTTCAAAAAGTTCTTTTCTGATATCAGTAATAATTCTTTGGCCTATATATCCAATTAAATAAGATTGCAAAAAATCAAAAAATCCTTTAACTAAATATAGAAGAATAACAACAATAGGGATTAAATAAAGCATATGAATATTTTTCTCTATGAATATATCATCTAACACTGGTTTGACAAGGTATGCTGTACCAGAGGAAGTTAATCCAACAATTATTAATGAAAAGATTGAAATAACTATTTTTGTCTTATGAGGTTTTAAATAATTTATTAATCTCAAAAAATATTTCATAATTTAAAAATAACATTTATAAATAATGAACGCAAGTAATAAAATTTAAGTTTACAAATAAAAATATTTGTTGTATACAGTATTCAAAATTAAATAAGGAGGTAAAATTATGGCAAAAATTCCATTAGAGGAAATATTAAATTATCATAAATTACCAAGACCTGGTAAATTAGAAGTTATTCCCTCAAAACCATGCTTTACTCAAAATGAATTATCAATTGCTTACACTCCAGGAGTAGCTGAACCATGTAAAATTATTGAAAAGGATCCTGAAAAAGTTTACGATTATACAGGAAAAAGCAATTTAGTTGCTGTAATATCAAATGGGACTGCAGTTTTAGGTCTTGGAAATATTGGTGCTCTTGCTTCAAAACCAGTGATGGAAGGGAAAGGAGTTTTATTTAAAAGATTTGCTGATGTTAATGTATTTGATATTGAAGTAGATTCTCAAGATCCTGATGAAGTTATTAAAGTTTGTAAATTAATAGCTCCAACTTTTGGTGGAATTAATCTTGAAGATATAAAGGC
>JALVYZ010000428.1 GCA_027037705.1 bacterium
TACTTCTTGAAATGGAATATTTACGACAAACATCAGCGATAGAAGAATTAGGAAGTTTAGCTTCAGCTAATATTTGTATTATTTTATCAATGGGATATTTAGTTTTTTTCATTGACCTTATTTCCAATTTTTAAAAAAACACAAATGAAAGTTATAGAATAAAAAATTTACAGATTAACAACAAAAAAATTAAGTTGGGATTTTTCTAAACCCTGAGGTAGAGACTTTTTCTTGACATTAACAGTTTTTGGTGATGTAAAGGAGAAATTAGTGAGAGAAATTTAATAATTAAAATAATAATAGCTTATAATATTGGAATTTGCTATTTATATTAAACATTATACATTTTTTAAAAGAAAATTCTTGATAATTTTGTCTGGATAAATGATAGATTTAAAACAAAGACAAAAATTACTTTTAAATTTACTAAAAGAATTTGATCAATTTTGTTCAAAGTATGATATTCAATATTGGTTAGAGGGTGGGACATTATTGGGGGCTATAAGACATAAAGGTTTTATACCATGGGATGATGATGTTGATGTTGCTATGACAAGAGATAATTATATTAAATTTCTTGCAATTGGTGAAAAATATCTACCTTCTAATTTAAAAATAGAAAATTTTAATAATACTAAAATTCGTAAAATATTTTTTATAAAAGTCATAGATGTTAAAAATAATGTTTTTTTAGACGTTTTTCCAATGGACATAATAAAAAAAGAATATATTAAATTTTATTATATTATACGATTTTTTTTAGGAATTAGTTATAATGATAATGTAAAATCTTTTAAAAATACTATAAAAAAGATTATATATAACACTATTAATTATTTAGATAGGCAAAAATTATTAAATTTTTTTTCAAATATTTTAAATAACCCAAAAAGTGATTATATTATTTATGGATTAGAAGCATATTCAGCTTTGGCTCCAGGCAAAATTTTTTATATAAAAAAAGATAATATTTTTCCTTTAAAAAAACATATTTTTGAAGATAGTTTTTTTTATATTCCAAACAATTATGATGAATACTTAAAAAAATTATATGGAAATTATATGAAATTACCTCCAAAAAAGGATAGATTTCCAACACATTATAATTACAAATAAAAGTTGATGTAAAATTAGATTTAATAGATATCAACAGAGTATATTAGAATAGATTTTAAGGCAACTTTTGTAACTTTAGCCTATTAAAATTATTTAGAAGCAAAAATAAAAATACTTAATTCTGGTCTATCTCCTGTTTTTATTATTTTTGGTTTGTCATATTTAAGAAAACAGTTTTCAAGAACTTCAACTATAAAGTTATCATAAATATAATTATGAATTTTGCTTCCTATTCTTTTTCAGCCAATAATCTTTTAAGTCGTAAGTTTTTATCTTCAAGAGCTTTAAGTCGTTTAGCTTCAGAAGAAGAAAACCCTTTATATTTTTTTCTTAATTTATCGAAAGTACTTCTTGAAATGGAATATTTACGACATACATCAGTGATAGAAGAATTGGAAAGTTCAGCTTCAGCTAATATTTGTATTATTTTATCAATGGGATATTTTAGTTTTTTTCATAAACATTACCTCCAGTAATATTGATTTAAATAACATAAAAGAGATAAAATTCGTATTTTTAATTTTCCGATTTTTGGTGACAAGCTCATTAATATTTTGTTTTTTTAATATTATAAAGCCTTATTAATAGTAAAAAAGTTAAACATTTTATAACAAATATTTAGATAAAATTTATTAAAAATTAATTCAGGATATGCTAAAAGAATATTTATATTCAACTTAATAAGATAATACATAAAGTTAAAAGGATTGAAAATTCATAATATAATTCACTTAAAATAATAAAGGAGTTATTAGATTATTTCTAAGTGGGAGTGTTTTAATTTTATGTTAAAAAAACAATTATTATTTAATTCACTTTATATAAAAATAAAAACCTGTCAAAAATGTAGATTATGGGAGACAAGAAAAAATGTAGTATTAGGAGAAGGAAATGTAAATGCAAAATTGCTTTTTGTTGCTCAAGCTCCTGGGAAAAATGAAGATGAAAAAGGCAAAATTTTTATTGGTCCAGCTGGAAAAATTTTTTTTGAATTATTAAAAATTGCAGAAATTGAAAAAGGAGAAATTTTTATTACAAATTTATTAAAATGTTTCTTACCTAAATACCGTAGGCCTAAATGGGATGAAATTTATAATTGTAAAAACTATCTTTTTGAAGAATTAAACATTATACAACCTAAATTAATCTCACCTCTTGGATATTATTCAACAAGAGTCATTTTAGAATATTATCATTTTCCAATACCTGAAAGAAGAAATGATTATAACAAAATTTTTGGTAAAATTTTTTCAAGAGATAATTTAATAATTATTCCACTACCTCATCCAGCATTAATATTTCATGATAAACAAAGAAAACAAGGTTTAATCAAAGGATTCCAAATCTTAGGTAAAATATATAAAAAATATAGTTGAAATTTTTTATTTTATATTTTACTTTTTTAAAAAAAGTGAGGTTAAAAATGAAAAAAATGATATCTGCAGATGAAGCTATAAAAATAATTTTAACAAATACAAAGTTACTTCCAGTTGAAAAAATTTTTATAAATAAATCATTAAGAAGAGTTTTAGCAGAAGATATCTTCTCTCCTTATAATATCCCTTTTGCAGATAACTCTGCTATGGATGGTTATGCCTTAAAATCTACAGACACAATTGGAGCAAATGAAAAAAACCCCACAAAGTTAAAAATTGTAGGAATAATACCTGCTGGGAAAGTCTTTAAAGGCAAAATAAAATCAGGTGAAGCATGTAAAATTATGACTGGCGGAATAATTCCAGATGGAGCTGACTGTGTAGCAAGAAAAGAAATTTGCAAAGAAGAAAATGGTTATGTTTATATCTTTGAAGAGGTAAAAAAGGAAAAAGATTTGAGAAAAACAGGAGAGGATATAAAAAAGGGGGAATGCGTTTTAAAAAAAGGGACAGAAATAACACCAGCAGTAGTTGGAGTCTTAGCTTCAGTAGGAAAAAGTAATATTTACGTTTATAGAAAACCTAAAGTATCAATTATCATTTCAGGAGATGAAATTGCAGATATTGATGAACCATTAATTAAGGGAAAGGTTAAAAATTCAAATACCTACACTTTAATTTCTATGATAAAAGAAAGTGGAGGTATACCTATAAATAGAGGGATTATTAAAGATGATAAAGAAAATCTAAAAAAAGCAATAAAAGAATGTTTAAATTCAGATATAATTTTATCAACTGGTGGAGTGTCAGTAGGAGATTATGATTTTACAAAAGAAGTTATTGAAGAATTAGGATTCAAAGTGCATTTCTGGAAATTGAGAATTAAACCAGGTAAACCTCTATTGTTTGCAACATTTGAGGATAAATTATACTTTGGGATACCAGGTAATCCTGTATCAACAATGGTTGTTTTTTACAATTTTATAATGCCTGCTATTTTAAAAATGCAAGGAAAGAATAACATTTTTTTACCAGAAACAGAAGCAATTCTCGATGAGGATTTAAAGAAAAAAGATGAAAGGAAAGAATATATTAGAGGAATTTTGTATAAAAAAAATGGGAAATTATATGTAAAATCAACAGGTCCTCAAGGATCAGGAATATTAAAATCAATGGTTTTAGGAAATTGCTTTATAGTTGTTAATGAAAATCAAAAATTTATTAATAAAGGTGAATTAATAAAAGTTCTTATTTATAGAATGTAGTTTATTTTAATGGATTAAAAGTACTTGACATTTTTTAAAAAAGTTTTTATGATAAAATTAAAGTGGGCTTAAAGCCCACTTTTTTTATGGGAGAATGAAAACAAAAGAAATTATTGAAAAAAGTTATAATATTTTAGAAAAATTTATTGAATCTCTTGGATACGAAGTTTTATTAATTGAATTTCAAAAAGAACAGATTGGATGGGTGTTAAGAGTGTATATAGATAAAGATGGTGGTGTAACTATTGACGATTGTGCTAAAGTTAGTGAATTAATTTCTCCAATTTTAGATGTTGAAGACTATATTCAAAGCTCTTATAATTTAGAAGTATCAAGTCCAGGATTAAATAGACCATTAAGAAAAAAAGAACATTTTGAGAAAGTATTAGGAGAAAAAGTAAAAATTGTATTAGAAGAAGGGATTGAAGAATATGATAACAGGAAAAATTATAAAGGAAAGTTAAAAGAAGTTTCAGAACAAGATGTTGTTATTGAAATAGATAAAAAAAATTATAAAATCCCAATAAAAAAAATAAAAAAAGCAAATTTAATATATAAATTTAAATAAAGAGGTGTGAAATGAGCCTAAAATTAAATTATGTTCTCGAACAAGTTAGCCGTGAAAAAAATATTGATAAAGATGTCTTAATTGAGGCAATTGAAAAAGCTGTATTAGCAGCTGCGAAAAAAAAATTTCCAGATAGGGATTTAGAAGCTCACTATAATGAAAATACAGGAGAAGTAGAAGTATTTGAATTTGTAGAAGTTGTTGAAAAAGTAGATGATTCATATAGACAAATATCATATGAAGAAGCAAAAGAGATAGATCCTGAAGTTCAAATTGGAGATGAATTAGGATTAAAAATCCCATCTGAAGAATTGCAAAGAACTACTATCCAGGTTGCAAAACAAATTATAATAAATAAACTTAGAGATGCTGAAAGGGATGTAATTTATAATGAATACAAGGATAGAATAGGTGAATTAATAATTGGATATTTACAGAGAATTGAAAATGGAAATTTAATAATTAATTTAGGAAAAACAGAAGGAATAATTCCAAGACAGGAACAATCTCCTGCAGATAATTTCTCTCAGGGTGAAAGAGTAAAAGCTGTAATTATAGATGTTAGAAAAGAAACAAAAGGACCTCAAATTATCTTATCAAGGACCCATCCTGATTTATTAAAAAGATTATTTGAATTAGAAGTCCCTGAAATTTATGAAGGAATAGTAGAAATAAAATCTGCTGCAAGAGATCCTGGAAAAAGAGCAAAAATTGCAGTCTATTCAAGAAATGTAGATGTTGATCCTGTTGGAGCATGTGTTGGAATGAGAGGATCCAGAGTTAATGCTGTTACAAAAGAACTACGAGGTGAAAGAATTGATATTGTTAGATGGGATCCTGATCCAGTAGAATTTGTAAAAAATGCTTTATCACCAGCTCAAATTAATAAAATTAACCTTAATGAAGAAGATAGAATTATGGAAATTATAGTTCCAAATGAAAATTTATCAGTTGCAATAGGAAAAAGAGGCCAAAATGTTAAATTAGCTGCAAAATTAACAGGTTACAGACTTGATATAAAGAGTGAAGCAAAAGCTGAAGAAGAATTTGAAAGTGTATTTAAACCATTAAAGGAAAAAACAGATATTGACTTTTTATCAATGAGGATACTATTTGATGAAGGATTTAGAACTATTCCAGCAATTGCAGAAGCAGACCCAGATGAAATTGCAGATATTTTAGATATAGATACTGAAAAAGCATATGAAATAATTGACGCAGCAAAAGAAATTTATGAAGAAATGCAAAAAAAAGTAGAAGAAGAAGTGGATGGCGAGGAATAAATTTTTAAGGACTTGTATAATATGTAGAGAGCCAAAAGAAAAAGATGATTTATATAGATTTACGATTGTTAATGGTGAGGTGACTCTTGATTATTATAAAAAACTTGAAGGTAGAGGATTTTATATTTGTAAGAATAAAGAATGTTTAGAAAAATTGAATAGAAAAGTAATTGTAAAAAATATTAAAAGAGAAAATTTTAATATTGATAAAGAAAAAATTTTGAAAACTTTAAAAAATATGATAAAAGCTCACATTTATAATACAATAAAAATTTGTAATAAATCTGGAGCGATTGAAGCAACATTTAATAGATTAAATAACTGTGATAGAGAAATATGCATGATTATTTTAGCTAATGATTGTTCAGAAAATACAATTAAAAAGGCAAAAAAATTTTTAAAAGATACTTTTTTAATTCAAGATTTATTTTCTAAAAATGAACTTGGTAAAATAATTAGCAAAGACGAAGTAGCTCTGATTGGAATAACAGATAAAAAATTTTGTGAAAAATTAAAGCAACTTTATACTGAATATTTGGGGGTTTGATTTAATGGAAATGGATAAAATTTTATCTCTTTCAAAAGAACTTGGTGTAAGTCCAGAAGAGATAATTAAAACTATTGAAAGAAAAAAGAAAGAGAAAGAACATACAGAAAAGTCTCTTGAAGA
>JALVYZ010000429.1 GCA_027037705.1 bacterium
TATCATTTGTTGATTTGTCATAAAAATTTGATAAATTAATACTTCCAAGGCAACACATTTCTCCATCTGCTAAAATTGTTTCTCCACATGGATTTGTAGCTCTAATTTCATAATTTTTAACTGGATGAAGTTTATTTATTCTATCAATAAATAGTAGTCCTGGGTCACCAGTATGATATGCATTTTCTACAAGTTTATCCCAGATCTCTTTTGCTTTTACTTTTATTTTTTTATGATACTTTTCATGCCTTAATTCAAAATCTCCATCATTTTTTAAAGCATCCATAAACTCATCTGTGATTGCAACTGAAATGTTAAAATTTTTTAAACAATCTTTTCCTTTTTTTGATTCAATAAATTTAAAAATATCAGGATGATCAACTCTTAATACTCCAATATTTGCACCTCTTCTTACTCCTCCTTGTTTTATCTGTTCAGTTGAAACATCATAAATTTTCATAAAAGAAATCGGACCTGATGCTATTCCTTTTGTAGTTTTTACTATTGCACCTTCTGGTCTAATATTAGAAAAATCAAATCCAGTTCCACCACCAGTTTTGTGTATTATCGCAGCATCTTTTAAAGTTTCATAGATATGTTCTAAATCATCATTGACAACAAGGACAAAACATGCAGCCAATTGTTGTCTTCTCCCTTTAATGCCAGCATTTACGAGACAGGGACTGTTAGGTAGAAAATCGAGGTTTGTCATAATCTCAAAGAATTTCTTTTCATATTCCTTCTTTTTTTTAGCATTTTTTTCTGCTGATGCAATATGCTTAGCAACTCTTTGAAACATTTCAATTGGAGTTTCAATTACTTCTCCATTTTCATTTCTCTTTAGGATTCTTTTTTCTAAAACTATTCTCTGTCTTTCATTTAGATACATTTTTTTCACCTCTCCAGAAGATTTTTTCATCATTTAGATTCAAAAATTTTAAAATAGCCTCTCTCCCTGTCTCCCCCAGAGAATAAGAGAATTTATTTACATATAGTTTTATATGATTTTTAATAGTAGCATCATCCATTTCTTGTGCAAATTTCTTTATTAAATTGTAATCTTTATTTTTTGTATATTCTAAACTTTTTTTAATCGCTAAATCTATTTCATTTAAAATTTTATTAGATAACTCTTTTTTAGCGACAATTATACCTAATGGAATAGGCATTTTAAAATTTCTTTCCCATAATTCACCTAAATCAGCTATTTTAATTAAATTATATTTATGATAGATAAATCTACCTTCATGAATTATTACTCCAGCTGCAACCTCATCATTTAAAATTGCTGGAATAATTTTATCAAATCTAAAAAAAGTTTTCTTAACAGGTTTTTTCATGAAAATATCAAAAAGTCTATTAGCTGTAGTATTTTCTCCAGGTAATGCTATAAGTTTATTTTCAAGGTCATCAAAGGTATTATAATATTTACTTATAAGTAGAGGTCCGCAATTAAACCCTAAAGCACTTCCTGAGTCAAGTATAAAGTATTTATCTTTAACTTTTTTAAAAAGATTTGCTGAAATTTTTATAATGTCATAATCATAATTTATACATTTTTTGTTTAACTCTTCAATATCAAAAAAATCAAATTTTAAATTAAAATTTAATGGAACTTTTTTTGTTATTAATGCATTAAAAATATATATGTCGTTGGGGCAAGTTGAGATTCCAATTTTTAAATCCATTTTTAACTTCCATACAATTATTAAAATAATTTTTCAAGATTAAATTTTAAGCAATAACAATAACTTGTTGATTTTAAAGGATAAAAAATTATTAAATGATTTGACAAAAATTTTAAAAAAGTGTTATAAAATTAAA
>JALVYZ010000430.1 GCA_027037705.1 bacterium
TATATATATATCACACACCGTCAGAGTATCAATAGCATAAAGCTCTACTTCACTGAGATCGCAGGAATTACTTACATAGTCACCCACATGCCAAGAGGTCATAACTTGCTGTATGACAAAATTATTAATCTCTGTAATTGGCAAAGGAATGGTCTGACATCAGCAGTCAGAACTTAACATGTCGACAATCTTAGCAGTCATATCCTTTACTAGAACATAATTCATTCAGTAATAACCTGCAGATCATACACATAACAGCGGAAACGGTACATTGCTTTGAATGCGAAAGAAGCTTATGCTAATATTCGATTGGCAATACCTCAATTTATCCCGCGGTTTGGTACAACACAGTTATAATTTAGTTTATTTCAAATAGATAAATGATTGAGTTAACTGCATATCTCGATCTTCGTGTATAAGTGTTTTTCGTTGCTAAACAATCATAATAATAACAATTCTGTAATAAATGGGTTTGTTAACATTTTGTAAAGAAACAGTATCCACAACTTATGGAAAATCTCCAAATGAACAAGGATCGACTTGCCACGCCTTTTGACATTCATGAGACTCTGAAAACTGTACTGAATATCTACAATGCAGAGAAGCCTGTTACTTACAAAGATCGTGGTATTAGCCTACTGAACAGAATACCAGTGAATAGGACGTGTGATTCAGCTGGTATCGCCCTCCATTGGTGCACCTGTATGCAGCAAAAGGTAAAAAGTCAGTTTATTCAGTCCGTGGAGTATGTTTGCAGCAGAATTACTCATTTGCATAATGCTCCATTTTGCATGAGACCTTTTCCTGATTGTTTTCAGGAGTTTGGGATGTGTGCATTGTGAGATTAGCAAATAAGACTGGATGGTTCTTTTCTATGTGTCTTATTGGCAAGGGTGGCGGTTGTATTAGCATTTAGTTTCAATTTACCTAATTTGCTGCTATAAATCTTATGGCTTACCAAATCGTAAATCTCCAGGGTTTCTTGCTGTGCTTCCGATAACATTTAATCTGCTCTCTATTATTAATTCAGAAACTAGACATTGAAGACAAAAAAGTGAAGGACGTTGCCGGGTATATCGTGTCACACATAAACAAAAAAATTGATATCATACAACATATGTGCAAGAAGCTATATTTGAAGAGGATACTCAATGCAGTACAGGTCATTCCAAACGAAAAGGTAAAACATGTTAGGAAGACAATGATGGCGGTCCTCATAATCATTATCATCATCACGGATGCCCGTGTGTGAAGCTGCTATCATGGTTGTTTGCAATATGTAAGATTCACTTCGACTCTGGGTGTTTACTGTTTCCTTTGCTTCATTATGTTTGTGAACAGCTTCGTTTATTAGCTTACCCTTGTCCCTAAAAGTGTCTCGATGTAGGTATGTGTTTCCATGTTTCTGTGAGTGTGTGTGTATGTGTGTGTGTGTGTGTGTGTGTGTGTGTGTGTGAACGTGTGAGTAACTATTTCAGCCCGAGTGTTTTCTTTCATTTGAGGTGTTGAAATATTTACGTAGCACCGACAAGGATCAGAGGATTGCTAGTTTTGGAAAAGTTCAACAAGATATTATACATTATCAGGTATGAAGCATTATACGTGAAAATGACAATGCTATTGTTGAAATAAGAACGAAGACAAGAATTAGAAATACGTGCCAAAATAGTTGTTCCTGCTAGCAGAACAACAAACCAGACCTTCTTTTATTCTGTTTCCATCTCTGCAACAGAATTTAAATTTATTATATAGTCAATAATACCATCAAACGATAAGCCAGATATTTTCATGAAGATTAGGTGTATTCCTATTTCTAAATTGGT
>JALVYZ010000431.1:0-388 GCA_027037705.1 bacterium
CCGCTACATCGTCCGGTTTTGTATCTAAAATTTCTTTGACATCATCCGAATTGTGTTCCGAAACAGCAATATTAAATTTGTAATGCACCAAAGACTTGCGGGCAACTTCCCGTTTTATATTCAGGTTTTTAAGATTGACTGTCGGCGGCTTGTTGTTGGGCATATCAAACAGCATGGTAATACCGCCTGCTACTGCTGCCATTGAAGCGGACAACCAATCCTCTTTATCCGTTTGTCCTAAGTCACGCACATGCACATGCGGGTCAATCATACCGGGTATTAAAGTTTTACCTTGTAAATCTATTAATGTTTCATAAGCCGGCATATCCTTCCCGATGTAAGCGATGAGACCATTT
The DNA here is from genome assembly GCA_027037705.1 of bacterium. GTDB lineage: Bacteria > DYJV01 > DYJV01 > DYJV01 > JALVYZ01 > JALVYZ01. Next base: position 357 of record JALVYZ010000431.1, read on the forward strand.
TCAATCAGAAGGTTTTGGGTTTTGCCGTTGAT
>JALVYZ010000431.1:398-1822 GCA_027037705.1 bacterium
CCTATGGAGCTGATATTAAGAAATTGTCAAGTCATTATCTTTGGATATAATAAATTTTAATAAAATTCTAAAATAAAACAATATGATACGTTTGTCTGTAAATCCCTGAATAAGGTTGACCGGTTTTTATTAATATTTTCTTTATTGATAATCATAGATTATTTCCGTCGGTCTTTTGTTTTTCTGTAAATTTATAATATTATTTTCAAATGTTACCGGTGGTATTTTACCAATGTTATTATGTGGTCTTTTTTCATTATAATTTTTCACTGCTTTTTTTACATATTTCTTTAATTGTTTAAAATTTTCAGGTTTCCAATGATCTAAATATTCTTCTTTTATTGTTCTGTTAATCCTCTCAGCGTAAGCATTTTCCTGTGCGTGCTTTGCCATACTTATCTGACAATTATTATCTTTTAATAATTTTATATAATTCTTAAAAGTATATTGAGCGCCTCTATCTGAATGATGGATTAACGGCGGTTTGTTATTTTTTATTGCATCTTTAAAAGCTTCAACATTCGCAGTAGCGCGCATGTGATTTGAAACTTTATAACCAACTATTTTCTTGGTATAAACATCTATAATAAATACAGCGTAATAGAAACGGTTCTCTTTTGGAACATAAATGTATGTGATATCTGTCTGCCAAATAACAGATGGTGCGTTTACTTTCATTCCTTTTATCAAATCAGGATAATAAATATCCGTTGAAAACGTCGTACGCCTATAATTTTTCTTCATTTTAAGTCTATATCCAAGGGACATAAACAGCTCTATAAATTTATCCCTACCTAGAAAATCAGGTTGTAACGTATAATACATTTTTTCAACGCCACAACCGGGGTGTTCTTCACGTAATAAATCTGCATGATAAACTAATTCTGTCATTTTTAGATCTAAAACGATTTGCTTTTTCTCCTGTTTATGAACAGCTTGTTTGCTGATACCGATGGCTTTATATAATTTATTCATACTATATTTTAGCTTTTTTCGGTGGCGTTTGAACCATTGGAGCGTTTGATGTTTGAGTTTTTTTTTATGTCAACACCTAGTTCCTTACTGGCTATTTCGATTAACTTATCCAAATAATCAATCTTGATTTGTTTTTGTCCAACAATACGTTCTAGTTCTTTTAAACGTTTTTCTAATTCCTTGACTTTGTTAATGTTACTTTCTTTCATTTCTACTACTCTTGAGCCTTTTTCGTTAAATTTTGAATATTTATAAATCCAATCATAAATGGATTTGTTGTTTATGTTATACAATTTCTCGATTTGTATAACACTTAATTGTCCAGATTCAAAGATAGAAACAATTTCTTTCTTAAAGCCTTCTGAGTAAATTCTTTTTTTTCTGATTTTTCGTAAATTTGGTTTCATATAAGTTGATTTTTATGGTCAACCTATATCAGGGACGTACAG
>JALVYZ010000432.1:0-437 GCA_027037705.1 bacterium
GATCTGAACCAATTGATGCAAATGGATATATTTTATTATTTTTACCAATTTCAGTAATTCCTTGAATATATGCATGCTCACCTATTTTTGTATTATCTCCAATTCTTACTTTTCCTTTTATTATAGCGTAAGCTCCAACCTCCACATTCTCACCAAGTTCAACAGTTTTATCTATAATAGCAGTTGGATGAATATCCATTGATTACTCCTTTCTATCTTGAATTGCAGCAGTAAAGATTCCTTCTGCGCAAATTTTATCATTAACTGATGCTTTTGCACCAATTTTCCAGATAGTTTTCTTATGATTCAGAATTTCAGCTTCAAGAATTAGTGTATCACCAGGAAAAACAGGATTTCGAAATTTACATTTTTCAATTCCAGCAAAGTAAACAACTTTATTTTCTAAAGAGAGGTTACCAGATTTAATTGCTAAAATT
>JALVYZ010000432.1:447-6246 GCA_027037705.1 bacterium
ATTCCTGGAAAATGTCCATTAAAGTATGGTTCATTTATTGTAACATTTTTAATTGCTTTTATTTTTTTCCATGGTTCATATTCTATAACTTTATCAACAAGTAAAAAAGGATATCTATGTGGTAAAGTTTTTAAAATATCGTGGATATTATAAGATTGCATAGTTTACTCCTTGTTGATTTTCTTTTCCAATTCATTAACTTTTTTTATTAATTCAGGTAGCTTTTCATACGAAACTGCCCATTTTAACCATTTTTTATGATCAATTGCAGGGGAGCCTGATACTATTTCCTTATCTTTCAATGATTTTGCGATTCCACTTTGAGCTCCTACCATTACATAATCTCCAATTTTTATATGTCCAGCAACACCTACTTGACCTGCTAAGACAACATTTTTTCCAATTTTTGTGCTACCAGAAATGCCAACTTGAGCTACAATTATAGAATTTTCGCCTATTTCAACATTATGTGCAATTTGAACGAGATTATCAATCTTTGTTCCTTTTCCAATTTTTGTATATTCTATTGCTCCTCTATCAATTGTGCAATTTGCTCCAATTTCAACATCATCCTCAATTATTACATTGCCAATTTGAGGAATTTTAAAATGTTTTTCTCCATCTTGAGCATATCCAAATCCATCGCTTCCAATTACTGTTCCTGCATGGATTATTACATTATTGCCAATAATTGAATTATTGTAAATTGATACATTAGAATATATAATGCAGTTTTTTCCAATTTTACTATTATCTCCTATATATACATGAGGGTAAATTATTGTATTTTCACCAATTTCAACGTTTTTTCCAATGTAGACAAAAGGGTAAATAGAAATATTTTCAGGCAATTTTGCACTATTATCTACAAATGCTTTATCACTTATCCCTAAATGTTTAATTTCTTTTTTAGTAAAAAAAGTTAGAAGTTTTGCATAAGCTAAATAAGGATTAGCAGTTACAATCTGTGAAGTTTTTATATCTTTTAATTCTTTTCCAACAAAAATTGCACTTGCTTTTGTTTTTTTTGCATATGGAATATATTTTTTATTTACAAGAAAAGTAATATCTCCTTCTTTTGCTTTATCAATAGGCGCAATATTTTTTATTTTTACATTTTCATCACCAACAATTTTACCACCTGTAATTTTAACTATTTCTTTTAATGTTAATTCCATACTACACCTTATTTTTTCTTTTTATATGATTTGTTAAATTCTTCTAATATTTTATCTGTTATATCAGAAGATTTTGAAACATATACAATACCACCTTCTTGTTTTTCAATAATAAATGTAAAATTATGTTTTTTACCATAATCATTTGCAATTTTTAATATATCATGAATAAGCTTTTGAGTTTTTTCTTTATAAATATTTTTAAGTTCATTTTCAGAATCTGAAGCGTACAATTTTAAATCTCTCAATTTTTTTTGATATTCTTTCTCTTTTTCCTGTTTTGCTTCCTCACTCATCATCATTGCTTTTTTTTCTAAATCTTGTCTCATTTGTTTTAATTGTTGTTCTCTTTTTTTAATTTCTTTTGAATAAAAATCTCTTTTCTGTTCTAATAACTTTTTAATATCTTGACCTGCTTGAGATTTTATCATTACTTTTTGTAAGTCAAAAACTCCTATTTTTACTTCTGCAAATAAATTAGCAGAAAATAAAATAATAATTCCAGTAACTAAACAATAAAAAAGTTTTTTTAAACTCATTTTTACCCCCCTTTATTTTTATATTTTTATTAAAATGTTTTTCCCATTGAAAAATGGAAAATTGAGCTTTTTTCATCTGATTTTGGACTTAAATTAAGACCCCAATATACCACAACAGGTCCAAAAGGAGATCTCCAGCTAATACCAGCTCCCACACTTTTTCTTAAATCTAAATCAAATTCTCCTTCGTCATAACCTTTTCCCATATCATAAAAAATAACACCTCTTACACCAAGCTCTTCTAATATTGGGAATCTTATTTCTGTATTTGTAATTATTTCTTTGTCAGCACCTTTAACATCTCCTACTTCATCTCTTGGACCTGCTTTACCAAATTTAAATCCTCTTAATGTTTTTACTCCACCTACATAAAATTTTTCCCATGATGGAATTTCATCTCCATTAAAAGAATCTATATATCCTAATCTCAATCTAAAAGTAAAGACAATTTTATTTTTAATTTTTTTAAACCATCTACTTTCACCAATTAATTTATAGAAATTTTCATCACCACCAAATATAGAATTTGCAACATTTAGTGTAAAGCTCTGAATAACTCCTTTTGTAGGATAATAGTAATCATCCGTTGTATTTTTAGAGAGAGATAAAACAAATCCGCCTGATGATCGAGTTCCTTCTTCATCTTTTATATATTCAGCAGCATCCTCACTTACATTATATACCTTGACTTTTTCCCAATAATACTGCATCTTCCATCCTGAAAAATCATTAAATGGAGCACCAAATCCTATACTAAAACCTTTACTTAAAGTATCATAACTATCATACTCTGTATCAATAGAATATAAATTATAAGATGATGAAATTTTGGTATCTAAAAAAGCAGGATCTTCAAATAAAATATTATATCTACTATAAGAAGAACTAAAATTTACATAGAAATTTGCATTGTAACCTTTTCCAAATAGATTGTTTTTTGCAAGGGAACCAGTAAAAATAAAATTATTAGATGAACTATATCCACCTCCTATTGTAAAGCTTCCTGTTTGTTGTTCTTTAACTTTTACATTTGCATCTATTTCATTATTTGATACTTTTTTTGTAGTTATATCTACTTCAGAAAAATATCCTGTTCTTTTTAAAAGAACTCTACTTCTCTTTAACCCTGTTACAGTGTATTTATCTTGTTCATAAATTCTTAAATTTCTTCTTATTACTTTGTCTCTTGTATAAGTATTTCCTGAAATATGTATCTCTCTAAATTTAAATAGGTTACCTCTCTCTACTTTGAATGCAACTGATACAGTTAAATTATCATCATTAATTCTTGTTATTGGATTGATATCTGCAAATGCGTATCCCATATCTCCATAAGCATCTGTCAAATATTGAATATCGTCATGTATTTTTTTGTTATTAAAAAAGTCACCTTTTTTGCATTGTAAATTTCGTAAAAGCTTTTTCCTTGTGATATTATCTAAATTTTTATCAATTATTTTTATATCTGAAAATTTGTATCTTTTCCCCTCTTCAATCTTGAATGTAACAGTTAAATATTTCCCACCTTTTAATATTTTTACTACTGGATCAAATACTTTTGCTCTAACATAACCTTCTGTGTAATAAAGATTTTCAATTCTTTTAACATCTTTTTCCAATTCAGACTTTTTTAGATATCCAGTCCCAGTTACCCATGATAAAAGAAAATTATATGGTCTTGTGAAGATATGTTTTTGAATTTTAGATGATTTAATATGCTTATTTCCAACAAATTTTACTTTTTTTACTTTTGATTTTATTCCTTCATTTATTATAATATCTATTGTTACTCTATTATGAACAGGTTTTGAAATTTTATATTTAACCTTAACATTATAAAAACCATTTTCCTGGTATATATCAATAATTTTTTGAATATCTTTTTTTAATAATTCTTCATTTAATACAGTAAAAGGTTTGACCTTTAATTCTTTTGTAATTTTTGATTTTTTTAGTTTTTTTATTCCTTTAAAATTTATAAAACCAATGTAAGGTTTTTCCACAACAATGAATGTTATTTCAACTCCTTTTTTTAGTTTATGATAATTAACCAAAACATTTTCAAAATAACCCATTCTATATATATTTTTTACATCTTTCCTAATTTTATTAATATCGAAAATGTCCCCAGGTTTTGTTGAAATGTAAGGATAGATTGCATCTTTTTCTATCCTTTTATTACCTAATATATTAACTTTATAAACAACATCATATTTTGATTGAGAAGAAAGGTTGACAGTGGAGAAGAATATCAGGAGAAGTATTAACTTATATGATTTCTTCGATATACCCATCTTTAATGACAACCTTTCTCGGGCAGGTTTGAGCAATTTCTTCATTATGAGTTGCAATAACAATTGTCAAATCAAATTCTTCTCTAAAAATATCAAGTAATTCTAACATCTTCATACTTGAAATTGAGTCAAGATTTCCTGTTGGTTCATCTGCAAATAGGATTTCTGGTTTATTAATTAAAGCTCTGGCGATTGCTACTCTTTGTTGTTCTCCTCCAGATAGTTCAGAAGGTTTATGATTTCTTCTTTTGAAAATTTCTAATTTATGAAGTAGATACTCTGCTCTTTGTAAAGAATTTTTTAAACTTATTCCTTTTATTAAAGATGGAAGTATAATATTTTCTAATGCTGTTAATTCTTTAATTAAATAATGAAATTGAAAAACAAAACCAATATGTTTGTTCCTTAAAGCTGCTAATTTGTCTTCACTAAGTTGAGAAATTTTTTTGTTTTTAAAATAAATTTTTCCCTTTGTTGGATAATCAAGAGAACCAAGAACGTTTAATAATGTAGATTTTCCTGAGCCAGATTTTCCTGTAATTGCTAATTTATCTTTTTTATATATTTCTAAATTTATATTTTTTAAAACAGGTATTTCAATAGAATCTTTATAATAGCTTTTATAAATATTTTCTGCTTTTAATATTATTTTTTCCAATTTAATAAATCCTCATAAATAAAATTATTCATATCTAAGAACCTCCACAGGCTTTAACTTAGAAGCCTGTATAGCTGGATAAATTGTTGCTATAAATGATAAAGCAATTGATGACAAAAATATTATTGCAATGTAAAAAATATTCATTTCAACAGGTAATGTTGTGATATAATAAACATCTTTAGGAAGATGTATAAATTGATATTTTTTTAGTAGAAAGCAAATAATACAACCTAATAATGTTCCTAAAATAGTCCCAGTAATTCCTATTATTAAACCTTTTAAAATGAAGATTTCCATTATATCTTTTCTTTTAGCTCCAATTGATTTCAAAATAGCAATATCTCTATTTTTTTCAAGAATTATCATTATTAAAGTACTTGCAATATTAAAAGCAGCAACAAGTATAATTAAAGTCAAAATTATAAACATTGTAACTCGTTCCAGTTTCATTGCAGAAAAAAGATTTTTATTCATATCCATCCAGGTTCGTGTCCAATATGGATATTTTAATTTTAAAATTATTGCTTTTCCTATTTTATTTACTTTATAAATATTATCAACAAATACTTCTAATCCCGTAACTTTATCCCCCATATTAAAGAAGTTTTGAGCTTCTTTAATTGAAATAAAACACATTGAAGAATCATAATCATACATCCCTGATTGAAAAATTCCTGTAACTTTATATTTTTTCATTTTTGGAATTATACCCATTGGGGTTAACCTACCAAAAGGAGACACCATATCAATTGTATCACCAATTTTTATTCCAAGATTTTCAGAAAGTTCTTTTCCAACAATAATGGAATTCTTTTCTTTTAGCTCGCCTTTTTTGATAATTTTCTTTAAGATTTTACTATTAGGTAAAATACCTCTAACTACCACCCCTGAAACAAGTCCTTTATTTGAAAGCATTGCCTGTTTGTATATAAATGGTTCAACATCAGTAATATGTTGTATCGGTTTTATTTCCTTTATTATTTTATTGTACTCTTTAATATCATCTCCATATTTTAAAACTACTATATGAGAATTAATGTTGATAATTTTTTCTCTCAAATTATGATCAAAACCATCCATTACAGAAAGAACTACAATTAATGTCATTACACCTATTATAATTCCAA
>JALVYZ010000433.1 GCA_027037705.1 bacterium
GTATCAATTTTGGCAAATTTACACATTAAATCTACAAATTTTGTATCTTTAATTTTCTTTTCAAATAATTTCCTTAAAATATCTCTATCTATTGAATAAAAATACTTTTTAATATCCAGTTTTAAATAATACAGTTCTCCAGAGTATTTACGCATCTGCTTTTGAGTATATTCACTTGCTTTATGAGTTCCACCACCTTTCCTACATGCAAATGATGTGTTTATAAAACTTCTATCAAATAAATCATAATACAAAACCAAACTTGAAAATTCAATATTAATATGATATGTAAAAGGAAAAACCGAAGGGGTAAAAATGGGTGCATCAAAATTATTATCAGAAGAAGTATTTTTAAGAGCAGAGGAAGATTTTAAGAGATTAAAAGAAGGTAAAGTAGCGAGAAAATTGTTAGCGATAATAAATTATTCAAGGTATTCAATAACGGAATTATCAGAAATATTTAAAGTGAGTGCGAGGAGTATATTGAATTGGATAAACAAGTATAAGGAAGAGGGATTAGAAGGATTAAGAGATAAGAGGGGAGGAAATTATCCGCCAAAGCTAAAGGAAGAAGAATGGGAAGAATTTTTAAGATATGTGATAGAGGGTAAATATTTTGATGGAAGAGAGGTAAATTGGACGTTAAAGAAGATGGTGAAAGCGATAGAGGATAGATATGGAGTAAAGATAAGCGAGGAAGGAGTAAGGGTAAGATTAAAGAAGAGCAATGTGGTATTGAGGCGTCCGAGGAGGAGACACTACAAAGCGAAAGAGGAAGAGCAGGAAAGTTTTAAAAAAAATGAGGGAAGAATCGGCGATATGTGAAAGAGAAAACATTAAGATATTATTTTTTGATGAAGGTAGATTTGGATTAATGAGCACAATAATGAGGAAATGGACATTAAAAGGGAGTAGAAGTGAAGTAAAAGTAAAGCAAGGATATAAGAATTTTTATATATATGCAAGTGTATGTCCTAAGACAGGAGAAAGTTTTAGTTTATTTTTGCCAGAGGTAAATACAGGGATGATGAATATATATTTAGAAGAGTTATCAAGATATTTTGAAGGGGGAAGGGTAATATTAGTAATGGATAAGGCGAGTTGGCATAAGTCAAAGGGGTTAAAGGTGCCTAAAAATATAGAGATAAAGGAGTTGCCAGCGTATAGTCCAGAATTAAATCCAGTAGAGAGATTATGGAAGTGGCTAAAAGAGAAGACGATACATAATAGAATATTTTCAAGTTTAAAAGAAATAATGGATGCTGTAACAGAAGAAATAAATAAATTAACAAAGGAAAAAATTATGACATTGTGCAGATGTAATTATTTGAACTTTTAAGGTTGTTTTTGTATAATTAGCTTTAAATGAAAAATTAAAATTAACTTTATTTAAAAAATATCTTATGGTATATTTATTTTAAACAACATAGGAGTTATAATCATGGCTACAACTAAAATTACATTCTCTATTGATGATAAATTTGGAGAATATATTAGAAAATTAGCAAAAGAGAACAATAAGCCTATTTCAAGAATGGTGGTTGATATTATAAAAGAATGGATTGAAATTAAGAATAAAAAATCTGAAGGTGAAAAATTGTTTAATATTGTTAATAACAATCCTTTGTCATCTCAAGACAAGCAAGAATTGTATAAGGATTTAGATAATATAAGAGAAAACTGGAGATAAATTGCTAAAAATAGGATTGGATACAGGTTTCTTTTTTGAACTATTATTTAAAAACAAAATAGCAATTGATGTTTGGGATAAAATAATCAATTCTCAAGCAATTGGAATAATTTCAAGTATAGTATTGTTT
>JALVYZ010000434.1 GCA_027037705.1 bacterium
CTGAAAGACTTTAAACAATATTTAGAACAAAAAGGAATAACAGAAGGTAAAATTAATCAATATATGGACCAAAACACTATTAGAGACTTCATAGAAAGCCGTATAAGCCATTTAAGCCCAAAATCTGCTCTTGACTATACAACAAGCTTTAATTCACTTCTAAAAGGCTTAGAACAAGCAAATATAACTATTCCTGCAAGTCCGAGTCAAAATGATTTTTTAAAAGATTTTAGAGAAGTATTTAGAGAAGAAATGAAACAATTAGAAGTTGAAAGTGGTCGCTATATACAAAATGTAGAACAAAAATTAGATGCATTAAGAGAAATACGATATGAAAGCTATGTAGTAGCAAAAATTCAATATGAGACAGGATTTAGAGTTAATGAAGCTTTAGAAGTTGCGAAAAATTTCTCAAATTACTATAACCCTCAAACAAATACTTTAGACGGAGTAATTGGAAAAGGTAATCATCAATATGCTCCAAAATCCATAAGCCATCAATTAGCCCAAGAAATACAAAAAATGGAACATATTCCTCACTATAATACCTATAGACAAGACTTAAAAGAAGTTGGAATAAATAGAAGTCACGATTTTAGAGTAACTTATGCAAAAGATTTGTTACAACGGAAATTAGAAGAGGGAAAAGAATATAAAGAAGCTTTAAGAAAGGTCAGCAAAGAAATTAATCATCACCGACCTGAGATGACGGAATATTATTTAAATAGAGCTTAAATAGTTTATTATTTATCTAATCCCAAATTTCCTTTATTCCATAAATTTAATTTAATTTTTTTAAGAGACGTTGGAGAAACATTTTCTAATTTAGCTTCAGGAATTTTTTCTTTAAATCTATTACTAATTTGGGCAATAAATAATAGAGGAGCTTTTTCTCCACTAATACTTTCTGCTACAGCTTTTGTAATATGCCCCATAATCCCATCTACTCCTTCTTGATAAAACTCATAAATATAGACTTTATATCCATCCTTATAAGGATAAATAGCACCTTTGTATACTACATATTGTCTATTAAAAGGTGTTCCCATTTCTTCACTACCTTCAACACTGTACCATGCATTTGTAGTATCTAATTGAGTAGCTTCTAATTTTGGATTTCCTGCAGCAATTGTATTTAATGCTCCAAAAATATTTTTTCTTACTGGTCTAGATGGAGTTTGCGGCAATGTTTCAGGCATAAAATTTTCTACTTCTTTCATATCTTTTGCTCTTAAAGAAATAGCGTCATATAAAGCTTGTTTAACTTTCTCACTATCTACTGTTTTAGGAACAAAATAAATTACTCTAGCTTTTTTAGTAGACACTTGATTATCAGTAACAGCACATCCTGTTATTGCTAAAAATAATACAGAAAGTACAAATAACAAAGTTTTTTTCATTAAGACCTCCTGTTAAAGGATTTTTTAAAGAGAAATTATAATAAAAAATTTCAAATAATCTACTTAACATAATCAATGTTCTCTATAACTAAAAGAGTTTTATTGAGAAGAATAAAATACTCTTTTGTTAAAAACCAATATCGTCTTTTAAGTTTTTAACAAGATTGCTATATTAAAATACGATATCAGTTTTAAATAAAAAGGCATTAAAATGAAACAAAACAAACAAGACTATAAAGATTATATCTATATCCGAATTCCAAAAAACGAATATGAAGCAATAATTCAAGGAAGAAAGAAAGTAACAAAAAAGGATATAGAAGATTGGAGATTTGATTATGAACTAAAACAAAGTACAAAAACCAAAGGAGCAAAAAGAGCCGCCAAAACAAAAGAATATAGAGCGGTTAGAAAGATGTTTAAGGCATTAGAAAGTTATTACAATAGTCTTTTATTTGAGGGAGAACATATTACTCCATACAAACTTGCAAAACTTGCAGGAGTAAGCTATCCAACAGCAAAAAAATTTTGGAATAAATATAATCTTGATACTTGGAAAGAAAATTTTAAATACAAAAAGCAAGAAGCATTAAATGATTTCAAACTAATAGAATTAGCTGAAATATTAATAGCTGTTTAAAATTTAACGTTTAAAAGCCCTCTAATAAATTTTTACTCCTTTTAAGTATATAATATCCCTAAAACCTTTATCGTTGCTCTACGGGCTTAAAACCGCTAAATTTTAAACAAAAAAATCGCGCTATTTCAAAAAAAAGGGAAGGGAACACTAATTAAAGATTAATCTAAAAAATTAAAAAAATCCTCTATCTCTATCTTAATAAAACTACAATCAAAATTTACCAAAAGTAAGTAAATCTTTAATTAAAAAGTTTCTACTTAATTTAAAAATAGTAAAGGATATTAACCAAATATAACTAAACCGTAAAAAAAATAAAAAATAAAAAAACACAGCTTTGCTGTGTATGAAATATAATAATAGTGTATAGAGCTCGTGTAGGAAATTTTTTCCTGTGTAGGAAATTTTATGTTATAATACCAAACAAGCTACCAGCTGCCACTGGTAGCTTAAATTTAAACATCACTTGATAGGATTTTTAAAATGCATAGAAAGATAACTCAATGCAATCCAATGTAGTATCAAAATTATACCATAATTCTATCTCTAAACAAAATTTATTTAAATTTCTGTTAGAGAGATTACCAAAAAAAACTCTTTATGCTTTTAGCAAACAAGATATAAAATTCCAAAGAACCGCTTCTGCAAGAGAAGCCCTTTTAAAAGGTAAATATCTCTATTATAATCAAAATCTTTTTACAGAGCTTATCTTTGATATAGATGACATCTCTCACACTAGCATAAATTTAGAATGGATTTTTAAAACTTTTTTAGATAAGACAGGTATCATTCCATGTTGGGTATGCTATACTGACAACGGAATACAATTATGTGTTAGTCTAAACACTTTTTACAAACTATCTCAAAAACAAAAAAAAGTCTTACAAGACTTTAAACAATGGGTCATTGACAACTGGTCTTTAATTGATAAAGTAGGTAGTAAAAGACTAAAAGGTTGGTGGCGTAATCCTCTAACACAAAAAGATTTTATCTTTACAGGTTGGGTTACATCCTTTGGAGAAATTAAAGAATTCTTATTAAGAAATAGGCCTGTTAAAGAACAATTTAAGACTGCTACAATAAAAAACAGCATAAAGATAAATATCAAAGCCATAAAAGAAAAAAAATTTTTTATCGCAGGAGAACCAGTAAAAGGAAATAGAAACAACTGGGTTTGGTATAACACTATGTTATATTGCAATAGCAAAAATTTTAAGGAGGTCTTAGAAGTTACAAAAGAATTAAATAAAAAAATTAAAGAACCATTAGAAAAAAAAGAGTTAGTAAAAATTGCAAAAAGCGTCACAAAATACAATAATGGATTTAACAGAGGAAACGAAATATACGGCTGGAATATACCATCAAAGTGGAATATTGGAAGTATGAGATTTCAAAAAATTAAGAAATTAAAATTTAATGAATACATTCAGGAGGTTAAAAGGAGACAATCAATGGCTGGTAAAAAAATAGGAATAAAAAATTTAATAGAAAGAAACAAAAAAAAAGCAAACGAAACTAAAAATAAAGTCTACCAAGCTATCACGAAATTAAAAGAAAAAGGAGAAAAAGCAACTATTCTCAAAATTGTAGAAATTGCAAAAGTTAGTAAAAATTCTGCAAGTAAATATCTTAAACAAGCAAAAGAAGAAGGGATAATATGAAACCGAAACAATACGAAGAACTAGGAAAAGGACTTATCAATTTAGCAAATATGATAGGAGGTTTGTCTGTAATCAACGGAATTTTTGGGATTAATCATATAAATCCGATTATAATTCCTTTAGTAGCTTATACAGTAATAGGATTATATTTTTCAGGAATAACACTTATTGGAGAAGGAGAAACAAGATGATTGGTATTTATATATTTTGGGCTTTATTTACCACTTTTATGATAATTTTTGCTTTATATGTAAAAAACAAAAAGCATAAACCACACCACGAGAAATAAATGAGAGCTGAAATAAAAGTTCATTTTAAGAAAAAAGAAACTCAAATAAATATCAAAGTTCCTCTTACTCAAGAGGAACGAGAAATAATAGCAAAATGCATTGCTGAATTAGTAGAAAAACTAAAAGTAGATGATGTCAAAATTACTCAGACAAATCCTTATAAAAAACTTCCAAAAGAAAGAGAAGAATTAAAAGAGGTAGGAATATCGCTAGAAAGTAACAAAGAAATCTTAAAAAAAGCAATAGAAGAAATAGACAAATTTAATCAAATGCTCGAAGAATGGTTACAAAAAGGAAATTTTTGATATAATTAAATTACTTCTTTTTTTAGAAGTTTCTCTAGCAAATGCTAGAGTTAAGGTGCATTACCAATTTGGGAGTGTGCCTGTATCCCAATGGGATACGAAGTCGGCGATACTCCTCCGCCTTGCATATGCAAGGTAAGTCCGACAATAAAAAAGGAGGAGTTATAGCCTACCTTAAGGTAGGGTTGGTTGAGGCGGTTGAAAAAATCGCAGTTTTTCCCAAAATGGGAACAGGTGAAGTATGCCCTGTTAACTGCAAATGTTGGAGGTTATTAAAATTATGTTGTCAAACTTCTCTTCTTTAATATTCTAAGGTAATTGAGGAGGTCTTCAAAAATATTTTAAATCAAACATAATTAGTTGTTAAAAAGCACAAAGTGTAATTAAGTTCGAAAAGCTTGCTCTAAATAAAGTAGCAAAGCAAACGGCACATTAAATAATTATATAGGCTATTAAGCTGTTGAGCGGAGCGAAACGGAGGGAGCAAAGCGAGCTTAATTGCACAGAGTGCAAATGCAAGTGCGATTATACCTTTATGGTATAGGAGCAGTTGCATTATTTAATGCAAGCGATAGCTTGCAACCACAACCGAGCTACCTGCTTTGCAGGTGAGCGAGGATGTGGTTATATAGGGCGAAGCCTGTCTCTTTAAGCGAAGCGGCATTGCGAAAGCAATGTAAAGAGACAAGGGCTTTGCCCATTGCCCCGCATATGGGGCTAAAAGCCCCTAAATAAGGGGCAATTAGAAAAACTTAGAAACACTTATTGAAACATTACAAAATCTTTGAAACATAATGAAACAAATGTTTCAAGCGAAAAAATCTGCTGGTGGCAAAAGCTCTGGACAAGAAAACATTTGGGATATTAAAAAATAAAAAATTAAGGAGGTCAAAATGGTAGTGCAAAAAAAATATTTTAGGCGGAACTAGCTCAGGATTAAAAATAAACAGGCGGTGTAGTTCTCAGGGATAAAAAGCAATAGTTGCTTTTGGTAGTTTCGCGATAACTACCTAAAAAAATCGCAGATCTTAACTAGCCGGTGACTACCAAAAAATCTAAAAATCATTAGTTGTTTAATATTTAAGGAGGTCTTAAAAATATTAAAAATTCGCATTTGCATACTACCTTAATTCTGCTATCTCTTGGAGATAGCATTCTTTTTTCTAAAGTCTTTCTAAGATTTTAGAAAAAAGAATAAAGGAGAAACCATGTTACCAGAAACACAAGTAAAACCTTTAATGAAGAAGTTAGCAATCAAAAAAGAAAAACATATAGCTTATTTTTTAAAAAGACTTGAAGGATGGATACAAGCAAATGGCAATACAACAATATCTCTTGCAAAAGGGATAAATAAAATTTTAGATGACATTCATCAAAAAGAAATTAGAGAAGCCCAAAAAATAAAGCAACTTAATCTATCAAAAGTAAAAAACAGCCTTATTGTAAAATATGCCAATGAAATCGTAGAACTTTACACTGAAAAAGAATTAGGAGTTAGACGTATACAACAATGGTTATGGGATACTCATAGAGCAAAAATTAGCTACTCATCAATATATCGTTTTTTACAATCTCAAAGTCTCATAAGAAAAAAGGATCAAAACAATGGCTAATTTAAGAGGTGGGACATTCGCAAAACAAATAAAAGATGCTTTTTATAGGACTTTAAAATTTGGAGAAGGTAGACATATGAAAGATGATAATTTTACACATAGCTTGGCTCTTGCAGAAAAAAGACAAATGTATCTGAAAGACTTTAAACAATATTTAGAACAAAAAGGAATAACAGAAGGTAAAATTAATCAATATATGGACCAAAACACCATTAGAGACTTCATAGAAAGCCGTATAAGCCATTTAAGCCCAAAATCTGCTCTTGACTATACAACAAGCTTTAATTCACTTCTAAAAGGCTTAGAACAAGCAAATATAACTATTCCTGCAAGTCCGA
>JALVYZ010000435.1 GCA_027037705.1 bacterium
GCGTTGGGCGTAACTCCTCAGCGCGGGTAAGCCCCGGGTTGGCCACTTCACGCACATAAATCTGCACCGTGTGGGCAAACGGTTTTCCCGTCCGATGTTCCAACACCGGCCAGACCTCATAGCCTTGGATCCGCGCTTCTTCCATCTCGGCCACCATTTCAGGAGAGCATAGCACGAGATAAGAAGCAATTGGGGAAACCACATATTTCGGCGGGCGTTTGGGCTCCTTGCTCAGACGCACCGGTGCCTTTTGTCGTTTCCCTGTGCCGCAATGGGGACAACGACCTTCATACAGATAATCCCGCCAAGCCAGGTTACCCGGTTTGAGATACTCCTTCTCGTACACCGGCACCAAGCGTACCCACTCCGCGGCCAGGATTTCCTCTTCGGTGAAGATAGTGTCGTAGCGATCCACGGCTTGCCATTTTTCTAATGCCTTAGCCAACTCTGGCCACACAGGGTCAGATTCGTAAATATCCAAGTAGATAAGCCCTACTTTGGAGTCAGGCCCTGGCAGGGTGTGGTAAGGTATTCCCAAAAACTCGACCACTTGTTGAAGTTCAGGTGACCTATAAGGGCTAAATGCGACCCTGTGATACACGTCCATTTGAGCCTCCTCTACTCTCCAAAAATTGTGCGCCTCGCCGCATCAAGAAGGGCAGGAATTTTTGCATAAATGCTCTGTGCGGCATCCCAAATATCCTCCGCTGTTGCCGTAGTCGTGTTTATAGGGTTGAGTGAGTTGCTATAACCGATGGCCTTGCGCCACATGTTAGTAAACACTTGATGCTCTTCGGGCTTCAAAGCCACACTCAACATACGGTGCGGCTTGACTTCCAAAATGTCCGCGAACCGTTGCTCGACGATATGATGTGCCTCAAGGCCTGTGCCTTTTATCAACTTTCTCAATTCATTATACGGCCGAATACCGAATTCCTGAGCGCGTTCGAAGACCTCCAGACCGGTCTGCTCAGCAGCAGCGACCTCATTCGTACAATCCCCATCGGCGCAGGCGGCGGTGGCGGCCGCTTCGGCGGTGGCACCAGCCTCCATAGCGGTAGCGCTGCTCACTAATGCTGTTCCGCCCTCGCCGGCCCCTACCAGCCCTACTGCCGATGCTCCCCAACCCAACGTGCCGCCTACTACTGCGCCGGCCACAGCCCCCGCCACGGCGGCTTTGCCCACTTCGCCGGGGTCAATGTTGGCCGTCAGGGGCTGGCCGTCGCGCACATTCTGAATCATCTGCGGCACGGCTGCCGTTGCAGCCCCCACCACCGCACCGACCACTGCCCCTATCGCGGTCCCGATGCACCACGGGCAATGTCCGCTCGGGTCATTGTACCGCAGCGGGTTGTTGAGCACATAGGCGTAGCGGTTCAGGCTCTGCGGGTCGCCGGGTTCCGGCACCACGGTGTCGGGCTGGATGAAGCGGCCCAGGGCCGGGTCGTAGGTGCGGGCGCGGTAGTCGTAGAGGCCCAGGTCTGCATCCCAGCGCTGGCCGGTGTATTGGCGGTCGGTGGGCAGGGGCGTGTGGGTGCGCCAGCGCACGCCGCCAAAGGGGTGGTGGCCGAGAGCACCAGGCTGGTGCTGCTATGGTCTTCCCTGCAGTCCCAACTCACGTCTAAACCTCAAAAACCCTTGACAAAACATTCTCTCCGCTCTATAATACTCTACAGTATAGAGTACTCTACTCACGCATAGGAGGTGCAGAAATGGAACCAAAGATCTCGCCCACAGAAGCAACACAAGCCTTAGAAGCCGCCGAAGAAGCCACTAAGCAAATGCGCCGGGCAATCGGCGTGGGCAGTTCATGGATTT
>JALVYZ010000436.1 GCA_027037705.1 bacterium
ATTACATATCTCATCTTACTTATACTTTTATTCCACAATTTTATTAACCAATGCTGCTCTTTCCCCTTTGGCTTTTTATGCATTTATTTGGTGGTATATATAATTTTGTGTCTATTAACTTAATTTATTAAATTAATGTTAAATAGTAGTTTTCCGTAGGAAAACTACTATTTAACCGAAAAAAATTTCCCATAGCTTTTAGATTTATTATTTTTTAATACAATAAAAAACATAGGAGGTTTTAGTTATGGAGAAGCTAAAAAAAATGATTTTAACAAGTTCTGAAAGGGAAATAGTAGCAGAAGAAATAGTAGAGTATTTGGTTAATAATCCTGAAATATTGTTTATGAATAATAAAGAGAAATTCAAACTAATAATGGAATTATTAATGCGAGCAGAAAGGAGATTACATCTTGATAATTCACCAAATGATAAAGGTAATGGATATACAAAGAGAAAATTAAATACATCAATGGGTCAAATAGAATTAAATGTTCCAAGAGACAGAGATGGAGATTTTCGTCCATCAGTTTTACCTCCTAAATATCAACGGTTTGAGGAAAGTTATTTAGATTTAATTAGTGCTGGGATTAATAATTTTTATTCCCAGTCAGGGATAAAAAGTTATTTAAATAATTTAAATTTGCCATATTCTCAAAGTCAGTTAAATAAACTATCAGAGGATATATATGAAGAATTTAAAAAATGGAATAGCCGAGAATTACCAGAGGATGTAATAGCGTTATTTATAGATGGATTTCATACAGAATTATATGATGAAGAAGAAAATAAAGTATTAAATGCGACAGTATATTTAATATTAGGGATAGATTTTAAAGGGATAAAGGATTTATATTTATTAGAATTTATGACAGGAAGTGAGAGTAAAGGAGGTTGGTTAGAGGTATTTAATAAATTAATATCCAGAGGGGTAAAAAGACCGTTGGTGATAGTATCAGATGATTTTCCAGGAATAATGGATGCAGTAAAAACAATATATCCAAATTCATATCATCAACTATGCTGGACACATTTCAGAAGGAATATAAGAAAAAATATGAATAAAAAAGATTCAAAAGAAATGTCAAAGGAGATGGAAAAGCTAAAATTAAAAAATAATTTTGAATCAGCCAAAAAAGCATTTATAGAAATAACAGATAAATACAAAGAAAAATATCCAGGATATATATCACATATCCAAGAAAGAGCAGATAATATTCTTTGTTTTTTTAATTTTGAAGAAAGTATAAGAAAGCATTTTTATACAACGAATATAGTAGAAAGCTTTAATAGCGGATTATCAGTAATAGAAACAAATGCAGGAGGATTTTTCAGGTCAAAAAAAATGTTAGAAATGAATTGTTTTATAAAAAGAAATAAACTAAAAAAGAAAAAATGGGCTAAACCAGCTCCTAATATAAGTGCTAATATATATTATCTAAGGCAAATGTTTGCAGTTAAATTTGGAGAATTACCTAAAGTAGCTTAGTTTTAAATTAATAGAAAAGCTCATTGAAATATTTGAAAAGTTTAAATTAAAAATTTTTGGTTTATATTTTTCAAGTAAATTTTAGAAGAATAATAGTTTTTAAATTTTCTCCTATTGTGTGTTTTATTATGATTTTTTAGAATAAAAAATATAGGTGAAATTTATTTAAAATTTAGACACAAAATTCTTGACATGTCTCCTCCTTGTAACTACTCAATATCTCCAACAACTCTGATTCCTCTTTATGTCTCTTTGTCACTATCACTCCTGTTCCTGTATCCAGATAACTCGCTGTATATGACCTCTTATGAT
>JALVYZ010000437.1 GCA_027037705.1 bacterium
GATTCTAAGTATATAAAACAATTAATCTCTTCTGATAATAAAAATTTTAAATTTTTTTCATTGGATAATTTAGTTGTTGGTGAACTTGAGTTTGATAATAAAATTATAGAAGTTTTAAATCTACCATTAATCTTAAAAACAAATATTAAATTAGATAATTATTTAATTGCATTAATAGAAAAAGAAGAAACTATTTTAGCTTTTATAATTCCAGAAGATACAGGATTTATAGTAATTGAAGAACAGAAAATAATGAAAGAAATTTCAATAGTAAATAATTTTTCATTTCTAAATCAAGCTTTTAAATATAATAAAGAATATGTAAAAATAATTGATATTGAAAAGTTAATTAATTTTTTAACTTTAAAGGCAATTGAAGAATGAATTTTAAAAAAGTAGGTATCATTTTAAAACATAATCAACCAAAAGCTGTAGAAATTGGAATTGATCTGGCAAAATGGCTAATAAACCGAGGAAAAGAAGTATTATTTACTGAAGGTATTGGGAAAGCATTAAACAAAAATTATTATGATAAAAAAACCATTACTTCAAATAGCGATATTGTAATTGTTGTAGGAGGAGATGGAACTTTTTTATCTGTTGCAAGACTTGTAAAAGATTACTCTATCCCGATTATTGGAATAAATTTAGGAGGGCTTGGTTTTTTAACGGAAATTACATTGGATGAAATGTATGATGTTCTTGATGATATTTTTAAAGGAAACTTTACCATAAATGAAAGAATGATGTTAAAAGCATCAATATATCGGAGTGGTGAAAAAATAAGTTCTTATTCTGTATTGAATGATGTGGTTATAAATAAAGGAACTCTTGCAAGAATTATAGAATTAAAAACTTCAATAAATGATAATTTTGTTACAAAATATAGAGCAGATGGTTTAATTGTGGCTACTCCAACAGGCTCCACTGCTTATTCTCTTGCAGCTGGTGGTCCTATAATATATCCAGAATTAAATTGTATAATTTTAACTCCAATTTGTCCACATACACTTACAAATAGGCCTATTGTAGTTTCTGGTGATGATATAATAACTGTAGAACTAAATTCTCTTGATAATGATGTAATGATAACTTTAGATGGACAGGTAGGTTTTTCATTAAGAGATGAAGATATAGTAAAAATTGAAAAAGATGAGAAAAAAACCTTAATATTAACCTCTCCAAGAAAGAACTATTTTGAGACATTAAGAACCAAATTAAAATGGGGTTTGTAGATTCAAGGTTTAAGGTGGAAGGTTGAAGGCCAAGGGAAAAATATAAAAACAATCTACAAAAAAAATTACAAATCAAGAATATAGAAAATGATAGATGTTTTAAGGATTAAAAATCTCGCATTAATTGAAGATTTAGAGATTAATTTTGATAAAGGTTTAAATATAATAACAGGTGAAACAGGTGCAGGAAAGTCAATTATTGTAAATTCATTACAACTACTTTTGGGAAAAAGAGCTAACATTGATTTAATAAGATCAAATGAAGAAATGTGTGAAGTTGAAGCGGTTTTTAATTTAGACGATGAAGAGGATTATTTAATTGTTAAGAGAATTATTTCCAAAAATAATAAAAATAAAATAAAAATTAATGGTGAATTTGTAACTTTACAGAAATTAAAAGAAGTTACTCAAAGTTTAATTGATTTCTCTGCTCAAGATCAGTTTCTTTTTGATAAAGAGAACCAACTTTTTATTTATGATTTATTTTGTAAATTAAAGAATAAAAGGGAAAAATTTATAGAGTTATATAAAATTTTTCAGAAAAAAAAGAAAGATATTGAAAAT
>JALVYZ010000438.1:0-1263 GCA_027037705.1 bacterium
GTATCTAAAAATATTTTATTCATTTTCAAGTATTTTCTTTAATTCTTCAAATTCTTCATCAGAAATTTCATTATTTTTTAAAAACTCTTCTATTTCTTTCTCAGTAAATTCTCTTGCTATTTCTTTAATTTTTTCTCTTGGGATAACTACAGCAGGAATAATCACAAGTCTTCCATCTATTTCATCAATTAATACTGGTTGTTTAGGTTTTAGATTAAATTTTTTTCTAAATGAATTTGGAATAGTAATTTGTCCTCTTTCACCTAAAATTGCTATTTCCATAACTTCCCTCCTCTTTTAAATTTAACATATATTCGTAAAATATGCAATATAAGAAATATTAAAAAAGTGAACAATAATGAAAAGTTTATTTTCTATCTGGCTTGAGAAAGTCCCTTTTCTAATGGATTGAAAAATTATAAAAATACAAGGCTGAAAAAATTGATATTATTAGTTAAATTACAAAGCAAATTGAAATTTAAAGGTTAGTTTTGTAGAAATAATGTTTAAGATGAGAAATTCATTATAATTTTGGACAGGCTAAGGGAAAACCCTTGCCTGCCTTTTTAATTTATTTCTTCTACCTTCTGCCTTCTACCTTTGAAGCTTTAATTTTTATTAATATAAATTATACTCTTCTTTTTCAATAAAATAATCTGCAATTTCTCTTTTTAAGTGAATTAAATCAATTTGAGGAAATCTTGTAAATTTTCTCAACATTGTTAATTGAGTTCTTAACATATCTCCTTCTTCAATAGCACTTAATGCCTGTCTTCCCCAGAAATGCATCTTTTCAAGTCCTTCATAAACTGCAGCTTTTGTTAATTTTAAATAAATATCTGTTGCTCCTTTTTCAAGCATAGCTTTTGTTCTTAAATATGCACTTTCCATTACATAGGTCTCAATTATCATATCAGCAAGTCTCATAACAATTTCTTGCTCATGAATTAATTTTTGTCCGAATTTTTGAGCAGCGCTTCCTGCTACAAAAAGACACATCTTTTTAGCATTGTCAATAATTCTTTTCATAATATCCATTTCATTTTCATCTTCTTCAAAGAAAAGAACAATATTACCACTTAAAATATCATCAACTACTTTCTGAGCTGCCTGAACAAGAGGTAATTGCCCTTTCATTGCTCTTCTAAAAAGCATTCCAGGGATTAATAATCTGTTAATTTCATTTGTTCCTTCAAATATTAAATTAATTCTATTATCTCTGTAATATCTTTCAGCATTGTATTCCTGAGAATATCCATAACC
>JALVYZ010000438.1:1273-1798 GCA_027037705.1 bacterium
TCCATAGCCCCCGTGAATCTGTAAATTTTCATCAATTACATAATCAGCGGCTTCACTTCCATAAACTTTAATAATTGAACATTCAACTGCATACTCTTCAATTCCTTTTAATGTTTTTTTATTAAATTCAGGGTCATTTTCATCAATTTCATGTAAAATATCGTCAATCATTCCAACAGTTCTGTATACTGCAGACTCTCCTGCATAAATTTTAATTCCCATATTTGCTAATTTTTCTTTAATAGCACCAAAATTTGCAATTGGTTGTTTAAATTGCACCCTTGTTTTTGCATAATTAATTGCTTCTTTAAATGCTAATTTTGAAGCACCAATTGCAGCAGCACCAAGTTTAAATCTACCAATATTTAAGATATTAAATGCAATTAAGTGACCTTTTCCAATTTCTCCAAGTAAATTTTCTTTTGGCACTTTGCAGTTATCTAAGATTACAGGTGTTGTAGATGATCCTTTAATACCAAGCTTTTTCTCTTCTGGCCCAATTTGAAGCCCTTCTGTGTCTCTATC
>JALVYZ010000439.1 GCA_027037705.1 bacterium
TAAATACTTTTATTTTCTAATTGAAATTTTTATATCTTATATACTACTTGCTTGTTTAAAAAAAGACTATATAATCTTTATTGAGTATGTAAAAGATGCAACTTTATTAACTTTAAAAATAATTGCAGTTCTTTTAATAAACACTATTCTCATTAATAATGATAGAATAAAAAATAAACTGCCAAACAAAATAAAGATTCGATTAGAGTTTATTATAAATTCTGCTAATTATTCAATGAATTTTTTAAATAATATATTAAAAAATTATAAAAAGTTGGAAATTTTAAAAAATTTAGATAAGATATTAACACAATTAATAATAGGTGTTTTAAAAAATGAAATGTAAAATTTTAATAATTGATGATGAACAATATATTTTGGATTCTTTAAAAGATGCTCTTGAAGACGAAGGATACACAGTTTTAACATCTCTTTCAGGATACGAAGGGATAAAAATTATTGAAACAGAAAATCCTGATGTAGTCCTTTTAGATATCTGGTTAAAAGATATTGATGGTGTTGAAATCTTAAAAAGAGTAAAATCAGCTTATGAAAATCTTCCTATAATTATGATTTCAGGTCATGGAACAATTGAGACTGCTGTCCAATGCACAAAATTAAAAGCTTTTGATTTTATAGAGAAACCTTTAAATTTAGAAAAAGTTTTAATTACAATAAAGAATGCAATTGAATTTAAAAAAATTAAAGAAGAGAATGTTTATTTAAAAAAATCATTTTTAAAAGATGAAATAATTTTAGGGAATAGCGAACCAATTAAAAGACTTTTAGAAGATATAGAAAAAATAGCACCAACAGACAGTTGGGTATTAATTACAGGTGAAAATGGTACAGGTAAAGAGTTAGTTGCTAAACTAATTCATAAAAAAAGTAAAAGAAAAGATAAACCATTTATTGATGTGAATTGTGCTGCTATTCCAGAAGAATTAATAGAAAGTGAACTTTTTGGCCATGAAAAAGGATCTTTTACAGGTGCTACAGAACAGAAAAAAGGCAAATTTGACCTTGCAAATAAAGGGACTTTATTTTTAGATGAAATTGGAGATATGAGTTTAAAAACTCAAGCTAAAATTTTACGAATTTTGCAGGAACAAAAATTTGAAAGAGTTGGTGGAACAGAAGTTATAGAAGTAGATGTAAGGGTAATTGCAGCAACAAATAAAAATCTTGAAGAAGAGATAAAAAAAGGTAATTTTAGAGAAGACTTATATTATAGATTAAATGTTGTGCCAATATATGTTCCCCCGTTAAGGGAAAGAAGAGAGGATATTCCTGTTTTAGCAAAATATTTTCTAAATAAATTTTCATATGAAAAAGATGGCAAAAATAGATTTTTGTCAAAGGAAGCAATAAATATTTTACAAAATTATCACTGGCCTGGAAATGTGAGAGAGTTAAAGAATTTAATGGAAAGAATTGTTATTTTAGTGGAAAAAGAAGAAATTACAGAATATGATATTTTAAGATATATTAGACCACAAAATGGAAAGATTAATGATTTTGAAAAAATAATAGGTGGTTTTAGTTCTTTATCAGAAGCTGTAAAATTTTTTGAAAAAGTATTTATTGAGAAAAAAATAAAAGAATTTAATGGAAATATTACAAAAACAGCTGAAGCTATTGGAATGACAAGAAGAAACCTATACAGAAAGATAAAAAATCTTGGGATTGAGGTTTAAAATTGATTGAAGAAATTGGTACTGTTGAAAAATTAGAAGGTGATTTTGCTATTATCTCTATTGAAAGAGGTTCAATGTGTGGGAATTGCCCTTCTAAAAA
>JALVYZ010000440.1 GCA_027037705.1 bacterium
TCTTAGCAGGATTATTTATCATTCCTCTAATAATCTACATTTATCTTTCTGGAGGATACTTATCAGGTTTTTTAGCTTCTTTAATAGGCACTTTTAGTGCAGCTTACTATGTCAGGTCTTCAACTGGTAGAGTAGATACAGATGGCATCTTAATGTTTGCACCTTTTTTTGTGAGTTTATTATTTTTACTTATTATAAAATCAAAAAAAGACTGGATTAAATATTCTATAACTATAATTATTGCGATTTTTTTCTATCTATTTTCAAAGATTCATATTGCAATTCAGGCAGCTATGATTCTTTATTTTATAATATTTTCAATTGCATTAATAATTCATAAAGAAAAACTAATTAATAAATTATTACTTCCTGTTTTATATATATTAATTTGTAATCCTCTAAATTTCTTTCATAGTATTAAAAGAATTCTTTTCTTTCTTAATTCTTCTTATTTTTTAAAAACTAATTCAATTATGTCTATTCAAAAAACTATAGAAACAGTTGCAGAAGCTCAACATTTCTCATTAGATTTTGCTATTAGAAACGTCTTTAATAATGAGATAATATTTTTATTGGGATTATCAGGTTGTATATGGTTTTTTATAAAGAAATTTAAAGATTCTATCTTTATAATTCCTATTTTTATTATTGGTATATATGGATTGTTTGGATCTATTAGATTTACAATGTTTTTAGGTATTTTTATTGGGTTGGGAATAGGATTTATTTTAACAGAAATAATAAAGTATTTATTAAAAATATTTAACAAATACAATTTATTTAAATTAAACGTTATATCTCTTTCTTTAATGTTGATTTTTTTTATAATTTTTAAAAACTTTACTGGTTACAATTTTATTCCAGTGCCACATTGTCCAATTCCAATAGTAGAAGATATTATTAAATTAAAAAAACAATTACCTAAAAATTCAGTTTTTTTTACATGGTGGGATTTAGGTTATACATATGAAGATATTGGAAGATTTATAACTTTCATAGATGGTGGTATAGAGGATCTTGAGAGAAGATTCTCAGTAGCTACAGCATTCCTTTCAGATAACGATACTAAGTTGCATAATTTAATAACATTTGTTTCAAATAATGGTTTTTCAGAAATAAGAAAAATTATATATTCCAAAGATAAAAAAAAATTACAGAAAATATTTAAATATAATAAAAAAATCAAATATAAAAATATCTATTTAGTTTACACAGTAGATTTACTGCAAAAAGCTGATGTATTTGATAATTACGCATTTTTAACCAATTGTGAATCTCAAGACTTTCATTTTTATCAATTACCTTGTTTCCAATTAACAGAAGATAATGTAATTTGTAATAATTTCAAAATAGATTTAAATACTGGATATATTGTTGGATTTAAAAAAGTTCCTGTTGACAAAATTATTATTAGTAAAAATGGAAAAATTACCAAATCTTTTGTTTATAAAAACCACCACACTGGGAAAGTAATCGAAATATTAATAAGTAAAGAAATTTTCAATGTAAGATACATATCAAATGATGTTTTTAACACAGTGTTTAATAAGATGTTTTTACTTGGAATTTATAATAAAAAATATTTTGAAGAAGTATTTAATCATTTTCCACATATAAGAGTATTCAAAGTCAAATAAATTACAATCTTTTAAAAACTTCAGCTGTTATTTTCGCAGTTTTTTCCCAAGAAAAATTTTCCGCCTGCTTAATTGATTCCTTTGATTTTTTTATTTTGTAACTATCATTATTTAATAAATCTGTTAATATAGAACACAATTCGCTTTCATTATTAATATCGCTTAAATATATTCCCGCTTCTCCTGCAACTTCAGGTAAACTTGCTTTATTTGATACAACAACAGGACATCCACATGCCATAGCCTCTAAAACAGGAAGTCCAAATCCTTCATAAAAACTTGGAAGAATTAAAGCTACAGCATTATTATATAAATGAGCAAGTTCTATATCATCAACATAACCAATAGTTGTAATATTTCTTGAACCTAAACTTTCTCCCCATCCATCCCATCCTATTATATAAAAAGGAAAATTTATTTTTGAAGCAGCTTTAATAATTAAATTTATATTTTTTCTTGGATCATTAGTACCAACAAATAAAAAAAATGGTTTTTTAATTTTATATTTTAATAAAGTTAAATTTGTCTCTTTATTACTATATTTTTTAAAAATTTTTCTATTATACCCCAAATATGTAACAACAATTTTATCTTCAGGAAAATCTATACATGACAAAATTTCTTTTTTTGAAAAATTTGATATTGTTAAAATATACTTTACTTGTTTTAATCTTTTATAAAAAAATTTTTTAAAATACATTACTCTTTCTTTTGGATGAAATTCTGGATATTTTATTAGAGATACATCATATATTGTAAAAACTGTTTTTATTGAACTTTCAAAAGGGAAAAAACCAGTTTCATGATAAATATTATTCTTTTTCGAAAATTTCTTAAAGTTTATTTCTCTTTTATAATGTAGAAATAATCTTAAAATATATGAAAAGTTATCTGGAAATTTCCAAAATAATTTTACTAATTTATCCCATATATATTGATTTTTAAATTCAGGTAATTTTTTCAATAAGTTCTTTCCATCAAAAAATTTTATATCAAAAGTATCATATTTTTCTAATTCTGTATAAAGCCCTTCAATATATCTCCCAATACCAGTTTTTATATTAATAAGAGGAATTGCATTAACAATTATTTTAATTTTGTTCATTTATCCTCCTTAATCTCTCTTGGATGCAATTTGAAATACTGCTCTTTAATTTGTAACATATTTACATGAGTATAAATTTGGGTAGTGGATATATCAGAATGTCCAAGCATTGTTTGTATGCTTCTTAAATCAGCACCTCTTTCTAAAAGATGTGTTGCAAATGAATGTCTAATTAAATGAGGATAGACATTTTTAGAAATTCCTGATTTGATTGCATATTTTTTTATTATTTGCCAAATAAATTGCCTTGTTAACTTATTCCCATTTCTACTTAAAAAAATATAATTTAACCTTTTTTTATTAAATCTTGGTCTAACATTTTTTAGATAATTATTAAGAAGCTCCATTATACCAATATGCAATGGTACAATTCTCTCTTTTTTTCTTTTACCGAAAACTTTTAGTACACCATAATGTTTATCATAATCATTAACTGTAAGTCCTATTAATTCTGAGACTCTCAAACCAGTAGCATATAATAACTCTAAAATAATTTTATCTCTTAATCCTAAAAATGAATTTTCATCTGGACTTTCTAATAGTTTAAAAATATCATAAACTGATAAAACATCAGGGATTTTTTTTTCTCTTTTTGGTTTATCAAAATTATTAAAAGGATTTTCTTTAAGCTTTAAAAAAGAAAAAAATAGTTTTAATGAAGAAATTTTTCTTAAATAAGTATTTATTGAATAATCATAATTTTCATGAAGATATGATAAATAATCATATATAATAAATTTATTAATTTCACTGTAATCTCCATGAAACCATGATATAAATTGTTTAATATCTTCTAAATAACTTGCTATGGAATTTTCGCTTAATCCTTTTGTAAACTTCAAATAGTTTTCAAATTTTATTAACATTTTCTCTTGTTAATGAAAGTCTTAAAACCAGTATTCCAACAATTGAAGAAATAATAGTTGAAATAAATATTCCCTCTTTTGCTAAATTTACAACTTCAAGATCAGAAAAAGCAAGAGAGTTTATGAACATTGACATTGTAAACCCAATCCCACCTAAAACACCAACACCATATATCATTCTCCAATTAACTCCATTTGGAAGCTTACATAAACCTGACTTTACAGCTAAAAAAGATGCGAAAAAAATTCCAATCTGTTTGCCTAAAAATAATCCTAATACAATCCCAATTGTCAGCGAAGAATGAAAAATTTTAGAAAAATCATGAGGTAAATGAATTCCTGCATTTATAAATGCAAAGAATGGTAAAATAAAAAATGTAACCCAAGGATGAAGATGATGTTCTATACGAAGAAGAGGTGGTTGAAATTTGTGGCAAACTTCTTCAATTGTTTCTATTTCATTATAAGTTTTTTTTGCAACAATAAGAGGAGGAAGATTATTTAACTTTTTCTTTCTTATTTTTTCAAGTAAAAAATTTATCTCTCTGAAAAATTTTCCTAAATTTATAGTACCTCTTGCTGGAATTGATAATGCAGCTAAAATTCCAGCAACAGTCGCATGGATTCCAGACTTTAAGGTAAAAAACCATAAAAATGTACCTAAAATCATATAGACAACAGGGTTTTGCACATTCTCTTTATTTAAAAGAATCATAATCAAAAAAATAATAATCATTAATAGTAATGAAGTTAAAACTATTTTATCTGTATAAAAAATTGCTATTACAAGCACACCTCCAATATCATCTATAGTAGCAAGAGCTGTTAAAAATATTTTTAAACTTAATGGGAATTTTTTTCCACTTAAACTCAATATACCAAGAGCAAATGCAATATCTGTTGCCATTGGGATTGCCCAACCATTTATAAATTCAGTATTTTTATTAATTATATAAAAAATTAACGCAGGAACTACCATCCCCCCTATTGCTGCAATTACTGGAAGAATAGCTTTTTCAAAAGAAGATAATTCTCCAATCAAAAACTCCCTTTTTATTTCAAGTCCCACAAGAAGAAAGAATAAACTCATTAAAGCATCATTCACCCAGTGAGAAAGTGAGTTTTCAATTTTAAAGTTACCAACTCCAATTGATATTTTTAAATGAATAAATTTATGATAAAACACGTGAAAATTACTATTTGCTATTAATAATGAAAGTATAGTTACACTTATTAAAAGTATTCCACTAAAGGATTCTATTTTAAAAAATTTAAAAAATGAATTTGATATATTAACACCCTTCTCTTTTCTTTTTATTTTATTTTTTCTTTTCATAATTTTTGAAATAATTTTTTTAAAAATTTTTGTCAATATTAATATAAAAAATATCTTGATTGTTTTTATTATTTGAATTAAAAAAATATTTGACAAACTTGTAGTTATCAAGTATAGTTTAATTATACTAAAAAGGAGTTTAGCATGCCTGAAAAAATTAAAAAAGTATTAAAAGACCTTGGAATTGGAAAAAAAATAAAAAAATTAAGACAGGAAAAAGGACTTACTTTACAGGAATTAAGTGAAAAAACTGGTTTATCAAAAGGCCTTATTTCACAAATTGAGAATGAGCAAGTATCACCACCAATTTCCACTTTAATGAAAATAGCTAATGGTTTAAATGTGGAAATTTCATACTTTTTTGAGCAGGATGAACCTACAGAGAAGATAACAGTTGTTAGAAAAAATGAAAGAATAAGTTCAGGAAGACGTGGAATAAAAGGAAATATAAACATTGGTTATTCTTATGAGCTTTTAGCTCATAAAAGACCTCATAAACATATGGAACCATTCCTTGTAACCTTTGAACCAAAAGAGAGAGACGATGTAATAATGTTTAATCATGAAGGAGAAGAATTTCATTTTGTTCTTGAAGGAAAACTTGAAATGATAGCTGAGGACCACGAGCCTATAATTTTAGAAGAAGGAGATTCCCTTTACTTTGATTCAAGCATTCCACACGGTTTTAGAGGTCTTGAAGGAAAACCTGCAAAAACATTAACTATTGTTTTTCAAAAATCTTAAAAGGATTAAAAATGATTGAAATTAGATTTCATGGTAGAGGTGGACAAGGAGCTGTTATAGCTTCAAAAATATTAGCATATGCTTATTTTTTAGAAGGTAAATATTCTCAAGCATTTCCCACTTTTGGGGCTGAAAGAAGAGGAGCTCCTGTTGCTGCTTTTGTAAGAGTGGATGATAGATTTATAAATAACCGAGCTCCTATTGTTACTCCAGATTATGTAATTGTAATGGCAGGGAAATTAGCAGAAACTGTTGATGTTACTTCAGGGATTAAAAAAAATGGTATTATTATCATCAATTCAGATAAATCTCCAGACTATTATTCATTTGAAGAAGAATGTATAGTAAAAACTTTTGATGTGAATAAAATTGCTTTGAAATATAAACTTGGTACTCCGATAATGCCTATTATAAATGCTCCTATTTTAGGAGTATTTGCAAAAATTTCAAAAACTTTAACCCTTGACTCATTAAAACAAGCAAT
>JALVYZ010000441.1 GCA_027037705.1 bacterium
AGGTTCTGGATCAATAGAGTCTGCAACATTAATATAAGTTGCGTCTGGAGCTAAAAATTTTTTAGCTACAAGTGCTGCAACCATAGGTAATGGAGAAGATAGTCCCTGTAAAAAAATTTCCCCATTTTTTACCTCTTTTGCTAATGCATAAGCCATTATATCTGGAATTGTTGCTTTCATAATTATTCTCCTTTAATAAGTTTTTTCATCATTTCTCTATCTACTGGATATTCTTTAAATAAAGATGTAGGTTTTGCCCCACCTGGACATTCAACTACAGCATCCACATAAAAATACGGGATTGTTGTTTTCTCTGGTTCTTTCCTTATATCATCATTTGAAATTATTCTTTCAACAGTTACAATTGTATATTTTGATGCCTTTGCAATATAAACATCTTCAAACAAAGAACCATAATTTCTTACATTTCCGTACTCATCTGCTTCATGACAATGAATTATACCAACATCAGGATTTATAGCTGGAATAGCAACTAATTTTTCCCCAGTAAATGGACAACTTATTTCCTTAAAATCTTCTCTTACTTTTAATAAATCAGAACCAAACAAACCTTTTATTGGAATAAAAGGGAGTCCCATAGAACCAGCTCTAAATGCATTTAAAATAGAGCCACAAGTATGCTCTAAAAATTCCACTTCTCCACTTTCTACTGCTTTTCTAAAACTTTTTGATAAACCAAATTCTTCTAAACCAACATAGGCTGAAGAAATTTTGCTTACACATCCATTTCTAATTAAAAGCTCAAAATCAATCCCTTTCTCTCTACCAATAATATGTAGATTTTTTTTACCTTGAGCAATTATCTCATTTACAGCTGCCATTGGAACTTTATTCTGACCTATTCCTCCAATAGCAACTGAGCTTCCATCTTTAATTTTAGAAATAGCTTCTTTTAAACTAATCAATTTTGATTTCATATTTATCCCCCACTTTTGCATTTAAAACATTTTTTGCATTTCCTTCTCTAACTGCAATTTCAAGATAACCAAGACTGTTAACTAAAAGTAAAACCTCATTCTTTTTAACCTCATAATAAAATCTGTTCAATTTTTCAAATACTTTATTTTTGAAAATTAACTTAAAAGGTTTATTTTCAACTAACTTAATAAAATCTGTATATTTTAAATCTAAAAAAATGTTTCCAAAATCATCTATATATATTACCTCTCTATCTGTTCTTTCATTATATTTTGAAGTAATAGTATCTCTCCAAGAAATATTTTTTGCAAAATTTTCAATATTTTCTCTATTTATTATTTTCCCCACAATTGGGGCAAATATATCTCTTCCATGAAATGTAAATGACATCTTTTTCGGTTTATACGTAATTTCATAACATTTTATTATTTCATCTTCTTTTAAAAAAGAAAATACTCCATTATCAGGTCCAACAAAATAGTATTTTTCAGTTTTAAGAATAATGCCTTTTCTGTTAGAACCAACTCCAGGATCTACAACACATAAATGAATTGTATCCTGAGGAAAATAAAAGTAAGTATTTTCAATAAAAAATTTAGCCTGTTTAATGTTGAATTTTTCTACATTATTACTTATAGTTACTATATTTACAGACTTTGAATAATTCAAAATTACAGCTTTTAATATTGCTGAATAAATTGATTCTCCAAAATCAGTTGTAATTGTAACAATCATGAATGAATGATATAATAATTTTTTATTTTAAAAGTCAATAATTTTATTTCCAGTTGAATAATTGTTAAAAAATTGCTATATTTTTTGAAAATTAATGAGGTGAAAAAATGGAAAATAAAG
>JALVYZ010000442.1 GCA_027037705.1 bacterium
GCCAAAAGGATTTATGGAGAAGAGTTGAGTAAAAAAGCTATGGAATTTATAAAGGAAAAATCAAAATAAAAATATAAGGTTATTTAAAAATTGTGTTTGGCACATATCAATAAGTTTCCTCAAACGATATAAAATTCATTATTAATTTTATCAATTGCTCTTTTTGTTCTGGTGGACTTGCCGCTACAAGATAGCATACTGCTGTTAAAGTATTGCTGTTAAATTTGGTGAAAAGTTCTTCTTTTGAGATGTTTTCATATAAAAATTTTAGAAATAAAAGTGCACCAATTCGTTTGTTTCCGTCAACAAAAGGATGATTTTTTATTATTAAATAAAGTAAATTTGCTGCCTTTTCCTCAAATGAAGGATAAAGCTCTTTACCGCCAAAACTTTGATAAATAGAATCTAATGCACTTTCAAAAAGCCCTCTGTCTCTTTCTATTCCAAAAATTTCCGAAGCTTCATTTCTTTTTATAAGATATTCTTTTAGCTCTTTTACTGCTGATTTTGCTTCCTCATAACTTATCTTTTTTCTCTCTTTTCTTGTGATTTTAGCCTCAATCTTGCCTGTGTCATACTCCTCAATCCATTTCCATACTAAAGCGTATTTTTCTATAATTTCAAGCAGACCTTTTGCCTCTTTTGGAGTAAGGGAAGGTGTGTTGATGTTTTCTTTTATAAACTTTATAGTACTTTCAAGTTCTTTTAATTTTTCTTTTGTAAGTCTTCTTTCATTTATTGCATAACCTTTTATAAGATAATTTTTTAAAACATTTGTAGCCCAAATTCTAAACTGAGTTGCTTTCTTAGAGTTTACACGATAACCGACGGCTATAATTACATCAAGATTATATAAATTCATTTTTCTTCTTTTGCCATCTGCGGCAACCTGTTCCAAAATGGAACAGGTTGATTTTTCATCAAGTTCACCTGATTTATAAATATTTCTAATATGTTTCACAATAGCAGGTCGTTGCACATCAAATAAAAATGCAATTTGGTGTGCATCCAGCCATAGAGTTTCCTCTTTCAGTTGAACTTCAATTCTTTTATCCTTATCTTCAAAAATAACTAATTGGTTTTCGTATTTCATAATTCACACTTAAATCCTTCAGAATTTATTTCTATTTTTTCCAAATTCTCCAATATCAATTTATTTAATCTCTCTTCTTCTTTTAACTGTTCCAAAAACTCAGCTTTTAACTTTGTAAATCTTTCTTCAAAATTGAAATCATCCTCTTCTTCAGGAAGTCCTACATAACGTCCTGGTGTTAATACATAGTCAAGTTCTCTAACCTCATCAATAGTAGCTGATTTGCAAAAACCTTTTATATCCTGATAATCATTATCTCCTTTTTGCCATTTGTGGTATGTGTCTGCAATTTTTCTTATATCTTCCTCTGTTAAAACTCTTGTTCTACGATTTATCAATTTTCCCATATCTCTTGCATCAATAAAAAGAATTTCATTTTTTCTTAAAGTTTTATTCTTCCTTAAAAACCATAATGATGCTGGAATTTGAGTATTTAGAAACAATTTTGAAGGTAAATTTACAATACAATCAACAATTCTATCTTCAATCATATTTTTCCTGATTTCATATTCAGCTGTTTGTTTTGTAGTCAATGCTCCTTTTGCAAGAACAAAACCAGCTTTGCCATTAGGTGCAAGATGATAAATAAAATGTTGAATCCATGCATAATTTGCATTACTAACTGGTGGAACTCCATATTTCCATCTAACATCTTTCCTTAAAAGCTCTCCACTCCAATCACTATCATTAAA
>JALVYZ010000443.1 GCA_027037705.1 bacterium
ATTAGTTGTTGGGAGTTTTATTTAATGATATATGTCCAAACTGAGCATAAAAGATGAAAGTAAATAGAAAGCAGCAATAGATAGTTAAGGCAAATTGTTAAAAGCTAAAAATAGAAGATCAACGAATGTTTTTAAAATTGGGAAAAAAAGTGTTAAAAAAAAATTTAATAGTTAGTTTGTTATTTTTTGTATTTACAAATTGTTTAATAGCAAAAAGGAATGATACTCTACGCATCGTCTCTTTAACTCCGTCTGTAACAAAACAATTGATTGTCCTTGGACTTAGCAAAAATATTGTTGGTTGTACAGAATATTCTCCACTGGTAAAGATGAAAAATTTAAAAGTAGCAATTATTGGAGGAGTTTCAGATGTAAATATAGAATCAGTTGTTAGACTTTCTCCTTCAATTGTTTTTGCAAATTCTCTTACTCCAAAAAAGATTATTGAAAAATTAAAAGCATTAAACATAAAAGTCATTGTGTTTAAATATCCTGAAAGTATTGAGGATATATTTAATTCATTTTTAAAGTTAGGTGTTTTAACAGGTAAAGAGAAAAAAGCAAAAGAAATTATTGATTTTTCAAAAGATAAATTAAAATATATTGAGAATAAAGCTCATCAGTTTTCTTCAAAGAAAATTTTTTTTATAATAGGATCACATCCTCTTTATACTGCTCCTCAAGGAACTTACATTAATGATATAATTGAGAAAATCAATGGGATAAATATTGCAAGAAACCTAAAATCTGGTCTCGTTTCAAGAGAATTTGTATTAGAGAAAAATCCAGATGTTATTTTGATTATGGATATGGGTAAAATTGCAAAGGAAGAAATAAAATATTGGACAAAATTTAAAAACTTAAATGCTGTAAAAAATAATAAAATTTTTATTATTGATGCTGACAGGCTTGGAAGTCCAGTTTTACCAGATTTTATTGATTTAATAGAGGAAATTATGAAAATGGTACATAAAAAGTCAGTGCAGAGTGTGGAGTCTGGAGTGCGGAGTCGGGAGTTATTTAATAGTGAACACTGAACAGTGAATAGTGAATAGTGAAAAATTGATAAATGGGCAAGAGGCAATGGGCTATAGGCTATAGGCTATAGGAAAAATAATTTAATCCTTTAGCCTTTTCTCGCCCATAGCCTATAGCCTAATGAGGTATAAGATGAAAGATGATTTTCAGGAGAAAAATGGAAAATTAGCTAACACTATCACCAACACCAACACTAACACCTAAACTATGAAAACTAAAATTTTTATTTTATGTTTAATTGTTCTGGTATTATTTGCTTTTCATCTATTTTTTGGACTTCCAGTATTTCATCTTTCCCAAATGGATAAAGTAATTTTATTTGATATAAGATTGCCAAGAGGTTTTCTTGCTTTTTTTGTTGGAGGAGGTCTTGGTTTAAGTGGGATTGTCCTTCAAGGTGTGTTCAGGAATAATCTTGTTGAACCATACACTCTCGGAGTAAGTGGAGGAGCAGCTGTTGGGGTCGCTATTGCAATTTCATTATCACTTGAAAAATTTTTTGGATATTATATTTACACATTTTCTGGATTTTTAGGGGCATGTGGAGTTTTACTATTCTTATATGCTATTTCAATGAGAAAAAGAACATTTGATATTAATCAAATTATTTTAATTGGCGTTATGATTAGCTTTATTTCTTCTGCTTTTATAATGCTTATATTATCAACAACAAAAATGGAAAATTTAAATGAAATAGTTTTTTGGATGATGGGTTCACTTGGAGAACCAAAAAATATCCTTATTT
>JALVYZ010000444.1:0-14173 GCA_027037705.1 bacterium
AATTTTATAAAAATTACCTACTTCAAGAACTGTATATGAGCCCCATGGTCTATATACTGTTACAGGTACATCAGGTAGTTCACTCCCTTTATCCTTTAAAATTTTAATAGCTTCTTTTACCTTTTGAGCACTTCCTCTTTTTGAAAGTAATAATGCATCAGGTGTATCTACAATTAGCATATCTTCAATATCAATTGCCACTATCTGTTTATTTTCTGAAATAAAAAGATTACTTTTAGAATTTAAATTTATAGGTTGATTGTTCAAAAAAGCGTTATTATTAGTATCTTTTGGAAGTTCTTTGTATAAACTATCAAAGCTTCCCATATCTGACCAGCCAATATCACATGGGATAACAACTGCTTTATCAGTTTTTTCCATAACTGCATAGTCAATGCTATTTTCTGGAATTTCTATCATATCTTCTTTATTTATCCTATAAGAGTGTGAATTTATCTCTTTTTTATTTTTAAATGCTTTTACTGATTTATCAAAAATTTCATTTTCATACTTTTTTAATTCTTCAAGAAATACTTTAACTTTAAAGCAAAACATGCCAGAATTCCAGTAGAAATTTCCTTTTTTTAGATATTCTTTTGCAGTGTTTAAGTCAGGTTTTTCTCTAAATTTTACAACCTTATCCCCATTTGCTTCAATATATCCATATCCTGTTTCAGGATAATCAGGTTTTATCCCAAAGGTTACTATATATCCATCTTCAGCATATTTTTTTGCTTTATTACAAGCTTTTTCGTATTCTTTTAAATTTTTAATTAGATGATCTGAGGGAGTTACAAAAACAATATCTTCATCATCTAATAGCAAACATGCAAGTGTTATTGCTGGTGCAGTATTTCTACCAATTGATTCAAGAAGATACTTTACATTATTATTAAAATCTATCTCAGCAATTTGATCAACTGCTAAAAAATAATGTTGCTCATTTGAAACAATTATTTGTGAAGTTGTCAGAAGTGCATTTCTTTTTAATGTTTTTTGAAACAAAGATTCACCATCAAATAATTTAACAAATTGTTTTGGCAGCAATGTCCTACTTATTGGCCAGAGCCTTGTCCCACTTCCCCCACTTAAAACTATATTAATCATAGCATACTCCTTAAAATAATTATTTTATCCCTGATTTCTGCAGCTTTTTCAAATTCAAGGTGTTTTGCATATTCTTTCATCTTTTTTTCAAGTTTTTTTATCATTTCAGGGATTTTTCTTTTATCAACAAGTTTGAAGTCTTCTTGTTCTTCTTCTATTTTTGGAACTGTAAAATAATCCATCATATAAAGAGTTGCCATATCATCTTTTATACTCTTTTTAATAGTTTCTGGTGTTATATTATATTTTTTGTTATATTCCAACTGTTTTTTTCTTCTTCTTGTAGTTTCTTTAACTGCTTCTCCAATAGATTTTGTCATTATATCTGCATATAGTATGGCTTTTCCATTAATATTTCTTGCAGCCCTTCCAATTGTTTGAATCAAAGAAGTTTTACTTCTTAAGAATCCTTCTTTATCTGCATCTAAAATAGCAACAAGAGAAACTTCTGGAATATCAAGTCCTTCTCTTAAAAGATTTATTCCTACAAGTACATCATAAGTCCCTTTTCGTAGTTCTTTTATAATTTCTATTCTTTCAAGTGTATCTATTTCAGAATGCAGATAAATTGATTTTATTCCAAGTTCTTTTAAATAATCTGATAGATTTTCAGCCATTCTTTTTGTAAGAGTTGTTATAAGCACCCTCTCCTTTCTTTCAATAACTTTATTTATTTCACCAATTAAATCATCAACCTGATTCTTTGCTGGTTTTACAACAATTTCTGGATCTACAAGTCCTGTTGGTCTAATTATCTGTTCAACAATTTCATTGTTACATTTTTCAAGTTCATAGTCAGCTGGTGTAGCAGATACAAAAATTATTTGATTGATATGAGTTTCAAACTCTTCAAATTTTAATGGCCTGTTATCAAGTGCTGAAGGAAGTCTAAAACCATATTCAACAAGAGTTTCTTTCCTTGACCTGTCTCCTCTATACATTCCTTTTAATTGTGGTATTGTAACATGACTTTCATCAATAACTATTAAAAAATCTTTTGGAAAATAATCTAAAAGAGTTGGTGGAGGTTCACCTGGTGCTCTTCCTGTTAAGTATCTTGAATAATTTTCAATCCCTTTACAATAACCAAGTTCTTCTAAAAATTCTAAATCATAGTTTGTTCTTTGTTGCAATCTCTGTGCTTCTAATAATTTATTTTTTGATAAAAAATATTTTACTCTCTCTTCAAGTTCTTTTCTAATCTCTTTTACAGCCCATTTTAATCTCTCTTGAGGTGCAATATAATGAGTTGCTGGATAGATGGTTATTTTCCCAAGATTTCTAATTGTTTTTCCTGATACTACATCAAACTCTTTAATTTCTTCAACAATATCTCCAAATAATGATACTCTTATTGCTTTTTCTTCTTCATGAGCTGGAAATATTTCAATTATATCTCCTTTTACTCTAAATGTTCCTCTATGAAAATCAATATCATTTCTTTCATAATGAATCTCCACAAGTTTTTCTAAAATAAAATCTCTATTAATTTCTTTTTCAACTTCAAGATAAAGAATCATGTTGTAGTAAGCTTCTGGAGAGCCTAAACCATATATACATGAAACACTTGCAACAATTATGACATCATTTCTTTCAAGTAATGAATAAGTTGCTCTATGTCTTAATTTATCGATTGTCTCATTAATTGAAGAATCTTTTTCAATGTAAATGTCTGTTTCTGGTAGATATGCTTCAGGTTGATAATAGTCATAATAACTGACAAAATACTCAACTGCATTTTCAGGAAAAAATTCTCTGAATTCTTCATAAAGTTGTGCTGCTAAAGTTTTGTTATGAGTTATAATTAGAGTTGGTTTATTTATTTTTTCTATAACATTTGCAATTGTAAATGTTTTCCCAGAGCCAGTAACACCAAGCAAAGTTTGGAATTTTTTACCTGACTTTAACCCATTTACAAGTTTTTTAATTGCTTGTGGTTGATCCCCTTTTGGGTGAAAGTTACTTTTTAGTTTAAACATTTCATTCTATTTGTGAATTTATTTTAAATTATTAACATACAGTCACCATAAGAAAAGAATCTGTATTTTTTTTTAATTGCTTCATTGTAACATTTCAAAATGTTTTCTCTACCAGCAAAAGCACTTACAAGCATTAATAATGTTGATTTGGGTAAATGGAAATTTGTAAGTAATTTGTCAATAACATTAAATTTAAAGCTTGGATAAATAAATAAATTTGTGAAATATTTTCCTGAAGTTATTTTATTAAATTTTAAATAGTTATCTTCAAGTGTTCTTACAACTGTTGTGCCCACTGCAAGAATTTTTTTTCCTATATGTTTTGCATGATTTATTAATTCTGCACTCTTTTCTGAAATTTCATAATCTTCATAATGCATTTTATGTTCTAAAATATTTTCAACTCTCACAGGATGAAAAGTTGCATAACTTACATACAGGGTCACATAACATATTTCAACACCTTTATTTTTTAATTTTTTTATAATTTCATTAGTAAAATGTAGACCAGCAGTAGGAGCAGCAATTGCTCCTTTAAATTTTTCATCTGCAAAAACAGTTTGATATCTTGCAAAATCTATATTTTCACTCTCTCTTTTAATATATGGAGGTAGTGGCATTTTTCCAAATTTTTCAATCTGAAAATTTTCTGTAAATTTTACAGCATATTTTCCATTTAAATCCTCAACTATTTCACAAAAAATATTATTAGAAATAATTAACTTATCATTTATTTTAGGTTTTTTACTTGCTTTAACAAATGCTTCCCATAAGTTATCATTTAATTTTCTAATAAGTAATATCTCTACTTTCCCACCTGTTTCCTTTTTAGCAAATACCCTTGCAGGAATAACTTTTACATTGTTAGCAACAATTAATTCATCCCCTTCTAAAAAATCTATTATATTTTTAAAATATGAATGGATAATTTTATCTTGATTTTTGTAATATACAAGCATTCTTGATTCATCTCTTTTTTGAGATGGATATTTTGCAATTAATTCTTTCGGAAGAGAGTAATCAAATAAGGAGATATGCATTAATGATTTAATATTTTGTCAACTATTTGAGATGCTTTGTTTGCTTTTTCTGGATTTTTAAGTCCATCAACTATAATTCTTATTGCTTCAAGTTTCATTGCATTTTCGCCACCAGGATTTGATAAAATTTTAATTTCTTCCTGAAGTCTTTTTTTCTGTGCTTCCCAGTAAATATTTTGTTGTTCTATTTTCTTTTTTGCGATTTGTTTTTCCATTTCAGCTTTTTTTAATAAAAAATTTAATTTCTCAAGTTTAATTTTATTTAATGCTTGCTCTTCTTTTAACTTTTTTTCAGCTTCAATTTTTAATTTTTCAAGTTCAAGTTTATTTGCTTTAAGTTTTGCAAAAATTTCTTGTTTTTCAGGAGAAAATTTTATTTTTAAAAGATTTAGTTTTGTTAATTGTAATCCAAAAAATTTTAAATTATCATTCACCAACTCTTTTATTTTATTAGTAAATTGTTTATTAAAATCATCTTTTATCATATCAGAAATTGAAAATTTTAAAAAAGCATCATCAACTGCACTTTTAATATAAACATTTAATATTTTATCAATCTCTTTAGAATTTGAATTTTCAAGAAATTTGTCAATTTTGGTTTTATCAATTGAATAAACTAATTCTATATCAAACTCAGTTCCATCAAAAGCTTTTATATGAAGTTTTTTATATTCTGGTTTTATTTTAATTTTATAAACTTTATTTATTCCAGGAATCAACCCGCTTAAAAAATAGTAATATTTTCCAGGAGATAAAATTTTACCTGTAAACCCTTTATCCTTGCCATAAACTTTATATACTACTCCATATTCTCCTGGATTGATTTCTGGAGAAAAATAATAAATTGCAGCAACTATGCCGCCTGCAATTATTACGATAAATAATAAAGAAAAAAAAGTTTTAAGTATTGATTTTAACATTGTTCTCCATATACAGCAGCTTTTCTACTTACTTTAACTTTACCATCAGGTTCAATTTTAATAACTTTGACTAATACTTCATCACCAACATTAAAATATTCACCTATATTTTTTATTCTCTTATTATCAATCTCTGAAATATGTAACAATCCAGTAACTCCTGGAATTAATTCAACAATTGCTCCAAAATCTAAAATTTTAATGATTTTACCAGTTAATATTTCTCCTTCTTTAACTTCTCTTGTATAATCAAATATTAATTCTTTTGCTTTGTCTAAATTTGCAACTGATTTTGAATAAACTCTTATAATCCCATCTTGTTCAATATCAATCTTTACACCAGTTTCATCAATAATTGATTTAATATGTTTTCCAGAAGGACCTATTAAATTAGGGATCTTATCAGGGTTAACCTGCAAAGTCACAACTCTTGGTGCATAAGGCGATATTTCCTTTCTTGGTTCTT
The DNA here is from genome assembly GCA_027037705.1 of bacterium. Classification (GTDB taxonomy): domain Bacteria; phylum DYJV01; class DYJV01; order DYJV01; family JALVYZ01; genus JALVYZ01. The sequence goes on from JALVYZ010000444.1 coordinate 5,513, forward strand.
TAATTGTTTCTTTCATTTTTTCTAAAATATGCAATCTACCTTCTTTTGCCTGTTCAAGAGCTTTTTCTAAAATTTCAAACTCAAGGCCTTCAATTTTTATATCCATTTGAACCGCTGTAACTCCATTTTCAGTTCCTGCAACTTTAAAATCCATATCTCCAAGATGATCTTCATCTCCAAGAATATCAGATAATACTATATATTTATCTCCTTCCTGAATTAATCCCATAGCAATACCAGCAACATGAGATTTTACTGGAACTCCTGCATCCATTAATGCTAATGATCCTCCACAAACTGTTGCCATTGAAGAAGAACCATTTGATTCCAAAATTTCTGATACAACTCTTATTGTATATGGAAATTTTTCTTCTGAAGGAATAACTTTGCTTAGTGCTCTTTCAGCTAAATATCCATGCCCAATCTCTCTTCTGCCAGGTGCTCTTAAAAAGCCGACTTCCCCAACAGAAAAAGGTGGAAAATTGTAATGCACCATAAATCTTTTGGTTTCTTCACCTACCAGAGAATCAACAATTTGTTCATCTTCTCCGCTACCTAAAGTAACAGTAACAAAAGCCTGAGTCTCTCCTCTTGTGAATAAACCAGAACCATGGTTTCTTTTAAAAATTCCAACTTTACAATCAATTGGTCTTATATCTTTAACTCCTCGTCCATCAATTCTTTTGCCTTCTTTTATAATGAATTCTCTAATTCTATGATCTACAATTTCTTTAAAAATTTGAGAGATATCTTCTTCATAATTTTCTTGGATTTCTTTTTTTAATTTTTTTAATGCATTTCTTCTTGCTAATTTTTCTTTTATAAAAATTAATTCATCAATTTTTGATAAATATTTTTCTTTTATTTCATTGTATAATTCTTGATTTAATTCCTGTGGAGTAAAATCTATTTTAGGTTTTGCGCATCTTTCTATTAATTCCTTTTGAAGTTTTATTATTTCTTTAATCTTTTCATGCGCTAATTTTAAAGCTTCTACTACTTTTTTCTCAGAGACTTCATTAGCCTCACCTTCAACCATTGTAATAGCATCTTCTCTTCCAGCAACAACAAAATTTAAATCAGCTTTTTCTTCATCTTCCATAGAGGGATTAATTACAAAATCATTACCAAACATACAAACTCTAACAGCTCCAACAGGTCCATCAAATGGAATTTCAGAAATACATAAAGCAAGTGATGCTCCATTTAAAGCTACTATATCAGGGTTGTTATCATCTTCCATTGCAAGAACTGTTGCTATGACCTGAACCTCATTTTTAAATCCATCAGGAAAAAGGGGTCTAATTGACCTATCTATTAATCTTGAAACAAGTGTTTCATGATCAGAAGCTTTGCCTTCTCTTTTAATAAAACCTCCTGGAATTTTTCCAGCAGCAAAAGCTTTTTCTAAATAATTAACAGTTAATGGAAAAAAATCTAAATCTTCTTTAGTTTCTTCATTAAAAACTGCTGTTACTAAAACTGCTGTGTCTCCACATTTTGCTAAAATTGAGCCATTTGCCTGTTTTGCTAAATATCCTGTTTGAAATTCAAATAGTTTACCGTCTATAAGACCTTTAACTTCTTCCATTGTTCACCTGTTATTTTCTTAGGTTCAATTCTTTAATAATATTTTTATATCTTTCAACATCAATTCTTTTAAGATAATCTAAAAGTCTTCTTCTTTTTCCAACTAACATTAACAATCCTCTTCTTGAATGATAATCATGTTTGTGAACTTTAAAATGTTCAGTTAAATTTTTAATTCTTTCTGTTAAAATAGCAATTTGGACTTCAGGTGAACCTGTGTCTGAATCATGTCTTTTGAATTTTTCAATAAGTTTTCTCTTTGTTTCTGCATCAATTGACACTTCTTTTCCTCCTTAATTTTAGTTTGTGGCTAATTAGCACTATTTTAAAAAAAAATCAACTAAAATAATTATCTGCAATTTCTGTTACTTTTTTTAATTCATTTTCTATTAAATTTTTATTTTTTTCAAAATCTTCATTTTTATCAATATAAATTGGACTCCCTGCAACATATACAATTTCATTAAAAGGATATGGAAAAATAAAGTTGTCCCAAGAGTTTAATATTAGCTTTTTTTTTACATTATATGCCAGTGGAATGACAGGGTAACCTGTTAATTTAGCTAAAAACACCACTCCGTTTTGTAATTTATATTTTGGACCTCTTGGCCCATCTGGTGTAATACATACATCATAATTTTCAATTTCTTTTAATAATCCTTTTAATGCCTTAATTGAGCCTCTTCTTGATGAGCCTCTAACAGTATAAAGACCTTTGTATTTTAAAATAATTCTTGTAATAATTTCTCCATCTGAATGTTCGCTTATTAATATTTTTGCTCCTTTTCCTTTGTATAATTTAGGCATTAAACCTAACCTATTGTGCCAGAATATATTTATTGTTTTAACCTTTTCATCTTCCCACATATTGAAAATATTATCAAAATTAATATAATTTTTTTTTGAAGTTTTAAATACAAAATCTATATAATTTTTACCTAAAAAACTTAAAAAGTCTATTTTATCCACAATTAAAAAATTACCATAATTACTTTATTTGCACAATATTTTTTGATAAAAAAAAGTATGGTTAATTTTTTGTTCGCTTATGGAACTTTAAAAAGAAATTACAATAATCACTTTTTTTTAAAAGATTGTAATTTCATTGGAATTGGATATACAATTAAAAAGTTTAGAATGTTTAATAAAGGTTATCCATATGTTGTTTTTGATAAAAATGGTTACTTAATTAAAGGAGAAGTATATGAAATTAAAGATGAAAAAATATGGAAAAAGATAGATGACTTAGAGGATTATCCAGATGAGTACGACAAAACAATTATAGATATAAGATTGGATGATAAAATAGTAAAAGCATTTTTATACTATTACAAACAAATAAAAGAAGGTATTGAATTAAAGAATGTAAAATATAATTGTTCTTTAAAGATTTACTATCTTGAGTATTAAAAAATTGTAATTCTTATAAGTTTCAAATAATATTAACCATAAATTTTTACAAAATATTACTACTAAGTTTAATGCTGGATGTTGGACTTAAATTAAAAATTTACAATTTAAAATTTTAATTGAGATTTTTATATTTTACAGTGACTGTATGATCACATTGTCCTATTTTTTGATGACCTGTTATTACAAATGCAGTATAAGAACCGTCTTTATTTTTATTAATATATGTGTGATTTAATAGAACTGGTTCACAATAATACCCTAAATTGTAATTATTAAGATCATTATAAGGAAATCCAGTTGCAGGAATATCAGAAGTAGTAACATTAGATATTGATTTTTGACCAATATCAACATAATTTCCGCATAAACCTACAGAATTAACACACCATGGTTCAACACTAATATCAGCACTTTCATCAACAGAAAAATTATTAAATTTATTCCCAGTATTAAAATCAATTGCAGAATTTGATGTTGTATCAAGAGTATCTTCTACAACATTTCCAGGATTTGAAGAATTTTCAAAGCCTGCATCAGTAACAATAAAACTTAATGTATATAAATCAAATCTAAATTTAGCCCAGAGTTTGTAAGTTACTCCATTAGCATAGTCATTATATATAATGTTATGAAGAACTATTTCAAGGTCATTATCAGTTCCAACACCTGTTGATTTAAAACTTACTAATGGTCCATCAGCTAAAAGAATTGTGCTTAAAAAAATAAAAATAATTGGCATTAAAAAAAATTTTTTCATGATTTGCCCTCCTTTTTTGAAAATATTTTAATATGCCGAGGGCGGGAATCGAACCCGCACGGAGTTGCCCCCACCAGATTTTGAGTCTGGCGCGTCTCCCAGTTCCGCCACCTCGGCGATTGTAAAAAGCAGTAATTTCAGTGATTCATAGCATTTTGATATTACTTTGTCAATATATAATTAGGATTTAAAAAACTTTCCCTGATATGAATTTCTATCCTCTAATTCTTTATTAATAGCATTTAGAACTTTTAATTTGTTTTTTGCCCATTCAGGAGCAATAAATATATCTTTATAACCATCAGCAGTTAATCTTTGAATTACTAAATTTTGGGGTAAAATTTCCAATATATCTACTACTATTTTTACATATTCATCCATTGTTAACAACCTAAATTTTTCTTTTTGATAGATTTTTTCAAGTAATGTTCCTTTTAATACGAGCAAACAGTGAATTTTAAGTCCATGTATTGGCAATTTTGATACAAATTGTGCTGTTTCCATTATCATGTCATAATTTTCATAAGGTAAGCCAACTATTATATGAACACAAATTTTTATATTTTTTTTGGTGGTAAGTTCAATAGCCTCAATAAATTGTTGTAAAGAATGACCACGATTTATAAATTTTAATGTTGAATCATGAATTGACTGTAGTCCATATTCAATCCATATTTCTTTATCATATTTATTAAGAGAATCAATTAAATCTAATTTTTCATTATCTATACAATCAGGTCTTGTCCCAATGGATATCCCTACAATTTCATTATCTTTTAATGGAATTTTGTATATTTTTTCTAATGTTTTAACATCAGAATAGGTATTTGTGAATGTTTGGAAATATGCAAAGAATTTTTTCGCATTTTGTGTTTTTTTATAAAACTCTTTACCTAATTTAATCTGTTCTTCAATAGGGACAATTACTTTTCCATTTTTTCTATATCTTGAGCCTCGTCCGTCACAATAAACACATCCACCAAAACCCACCAACCCATCTCTATTAGGGCACGAAAATCCAGCATCTATAGTAACTTTATAGACTTTCTCTTCAAATCTATTAATTAAATATGTTTTGAAATCAAAATATCTTTTTCCACTTTTGTACATTTTTTAAAGATGGGAAAACCTCTTCCTTTTTTAAGGAAGAGGTTTAAATCTTATAATTTAAAGGAAGATTCTATGCCTGCATATTTTTTTCTAAGTTTAGGCTTTTCAATCTTACCAGTTGGATTTCTTGGGACATCATCAAAATAAACCTTTCTTGGTCTTTTATATCTTGGTAATTTTTCACAATATTTTAAAACATCTTCTTCTGATAAATCTCTACCAGGTTTTAATTTTATAATTGCAATTGGAATTTCGCCAAGTCTTTCATCTGGAATTCCTATTACTGCAGCGTCTTGAATATCAGGATGTTCTGCTAAAAAGTCTTCAATTTCAACTGGGAATATATTTTCTCCACCAACAATAATAATATCTTTTTTTCTATCTACAAGATAAATAAAACCATCTTCATCCACTCTTGCCATATCTCCAGTATATAGCCATCCATCTCTTAAAGCATTTTTTGTTGCTTCTGGATTTTTGTAATAACATTTCATAACTCCAGGACCTTTTACTACTAACTCTCCTGGTTCTCCTTTTTTAACAGGATTACCTTCAAGATCAACAATTTTATATTCCCAATCAAATCCTGGAATTCCAATAGCTCCAACTTTATGAATATTTCCGATTCCAAGATGAACACATCCTGGCCCTGTTGCTTCACTTAAGCCATAATTTGTGTCATATTGATGATGTGGAAAAACTTTAAGCCAATTTTTTATTAATGCAGGTGGAACAGGTTGTGCCCCAATGTGCATTAACCTCCATTGGTCTAATTTGTAATCTTTTAAATTTATCTCTCCATTTTCTATTGCAACTAATATATCTTGTGCCCATGGAACAAGGAGCCATACTATTGTGCCCTGCTCTTCTGACACAGCTTCAATAATCCATTTTGGACTTACTCCTTTTAAAATAACAGCTTTAGCTCCAACTATAAAATTCCCAAACCAGTGCATTTTAGCACCTGTATGATATAAAGGAGGAATTAATATAAAATTATCTTCATGGGTTTGAAGATGGTGCCTATTTTCTACAATACAAGCAGATTCAAGGTTTCTATGAGTTAATAATATTGGTTTTGGCTGCCCTGTTGTCCCAGATGTAAAATATAATGCAGCATCATCTGTAATTTCTAATGGAATTTTTGGATCATCAGCTGGATACTTTTCTAACAATTTATAATAATCTTCTGCAAAATCAGGACAAGGTGTTTCACCATCATTTCCAACAAAAATATATTTTTCAATAAATTTGTCAAGTTTATCTTTTACTTGTTTAATTCTATCAACAAATTCAGGACCAAAAATCATAATTTTAGCTTCAGAAATTTCTGTACAATAATTAATATCATCAGCTGAAAACCTAAAGTTTAAAGGAACTGCCCATGCTCCTGTTCTGAGAATTCCAAAATAAGTAGGAAGCCACTCAAGACAATTCATCATTAAGTGTACAACTTTATCACCTTTTTTTACTCCCATATCAATAAGAAAATTTGCAACTTTGTTTGCCTCTTCGTCAAATTGGAGCCATGTTATTTCTCTTCTTAAATTTTTTTCAGGGACTCTCTCAATTAAAGCAACCTCATCCCCATACATTCTTCTATTTCTTGCAAGAATTTCAGTTATAATCATATTATTACCTCCTCTTTTTTATGCAAAGAGGTATTATCAAAAAATGTTTTATTAATCAAGAAAATTTTAAATACAAAATTATTTTTAATTTTCAATAACTTTTAATTTTTTGTATTTTATATTATAAAATAGTTTTTAACTCTTTTTCAACATAATCTAAAATAGAATTTATATATTCGAAATTATGAACACCTAAAGATTTATCATCAATTACTTCTTTATACAATCTTTCAGCATTTTTGAATTTTTCTTTAAATTCTGGATGCTTATATGCTTTTAATTTTGCTTTTTCATATAACAATTCAATTTGAGTTAATCTATTTTTTATTTTAGTTTTCCATTCTACTAAAGTTTTTCCATACTCTTCATCGCCATCATGACATTCTATACAAGTTTTTTGATCAGGAAGTTTTTCAAATGACTTATGACAATCTGTACATTTTAAATCAACCATCACATCTTCATCGCCTTCAACTCCTTTTATTTTTGCATGTCTAATTTTATCCTGAACTTTATGACAGGTTGTACATTCACTATTTTCAGGTCCACCTTCATCTTCATGGCATTTAAAGCAAGTTTTTTTCATTTTTAAAGCATAATTTATTCTGAAATCAGGGTGTGCAAAACTATTAAAGTGACAGGATTCGCATCTTAGGTCATTAAAATTCTCAAGATGTTCTTTATGTGAGAAGTTATATCCTTTAACATAATCTGCTTTTTCAATATCTTTTAAACCATGTTCCTCTCTGTATTGAGGATTAACCACTGAATCAAGTTCTCTAAACTTTAAAAATTTTGTTGGTAAAGTCATTAAATGAGTGCTTCTAAATTTTTTATTAAAATCATCTGTATGACAAAATAAACAAGATTCTTCAGGAGCCGCATCTTTTGAAGGATGAGCAAGCTTTTTTTCTATTTCTTCTGTTGAATGCGTAAATTGGGTAATTGGATCTTTTACTGCTATTATTTTTCTAATAAAATAGTTGATAACTCCTGGTTTTGCATGGCAATCTAAACACCTAACATCTGCTTTTGCGTGTATAGATTGTTCCCATGTAAACACTTCTCCATTTGGTCCAGGTGATTTTTTTGGATGGCATAATGCACAAAATTCAGGTTCTGAAGTATAATGAAATATTTCAATTGTTCCAAAAAAACCAACTATCAAAAGAATAATTATTAAAACAAAGACCTTTTTTTTGCTCATTTTTCCTCCTCCTCTGGGTAAAATGTTAATGCTGGTGTTAATAACATATTTGTTTTTTTATTAACACCATATTTGAAATCAAGCGATTTCTGTTAGCACAATCTTAAAATTTTTGCAAAAGATTTATTTGGATAGATAAAATTTCTTTTTAGAAAAGTGATATTATTAAATGAAGCGCTAATACGAGGAATTTTATCATAATTAATTTTATTGCAAATTAATTTTCTTTCTGTTGTATAAAAATATTTATATCCAAATTGTTTACCTAAATTTAAAGAAAATTCATCATATTCTCCCCACGGCCAGCAAAAATGCTCGGGTTCATATCCAAGATGTTGTTTTATTAATTTTTTAGGTAATTCAAATTCTATTGAAAGTCTTTTTATTCTTTCTTGATAATTTTCAAATCTTTTATCATAAGCAATATATTCAAAATTAACAAATTGACTTTCAATTTTGTAAAATTTATCCTTATCCCATTTAACATTTAAATAATTAGTTTTTCTTTGAGGTTCATTTATAAAATAGTATGATGTGAAATGGGAATAGTGATTATGAGAATGAACCTGAATATTAATAATCCCACTTTTATACATAATCTCAATTTCATCCCATGATAAAAAATCATTTTCATTATCAATTAACTCTTTAAGAGTAATTTTGCCATTCCAATAATCGTATAGATTTTTCCTTGGAGGATTATCTGTTATTTTATTAGTTGTTATAAAAATTGTAGCTTTTAAATTAAATTTTTTCAAAATGGGGTATGCAAAAACAAAATTATCGTAATATCCATCGTCAAAAGTTATAATTATTGAATTTTCTTCTAAATTTTCAATTTCCGAAATATCTAAAATTTTTTTATGAGATTTTAAACATTTCATCTGCCAGTTAAATTTTTTTAAGTTCTTTAATAAAACTCTATGATAAAAAATAATGTATGGATATTTCAT
>JALVYZ010000444.1:14183-18825 GCA_027037705.1 bacterium
AAATAACCTCTACTCAAGTAGTTACAAAATAAGTTATTTTCGGAAAAAATTTATGCTTTACTGCTACTTATAAAGTTATAATAAAGATCTAATAATCTCTCAACATAATTATCAATAGAATATTTTTCAGCTTTTTTTCTTGCATTTATTTTAGCATTAAATAAATTATTTTTATTTTTAAAAAAATTAATTGCATCAATTAAACTATTGATATTTTCAGGAGAATTAATTACTATTCCATCTATAAAATTTTCAATTATCTCTGAAGCCCCGTTTATTTTTGTCGTTATCACAGGTAATCCACAACTAAGTGCTTCAAGACAAACATTTGAAAAAGGATCGTAATAGGTGGGATGAATTAATATATCTGCTTCATTGTATAACTTTAATAAATCTTTTCCCTTTTTCTCTCCTAAAAATTCTATTTTATCCAATACCTTATTCTCTTTTGCAAATTTTATAAAAGGCTTTTCATTGTCATTTCCAATAATTTTTAATTTAACATTATCTATGAATTTTAAAGCTTCTATTATATTTTTTAAACCTTTTAATTTATAATCATTTGCAACAAAAATACAAGTTAACATCTTATTTTTATTTGCTTTATCTGAAGGTTTAAAAAAATCTATATCCACACAATTATGTAAGACTATTATTTTATCCTCTGGGTAGTTAAATTCTTTTACTATTTCATTTTTTATAAAATTTGAAACAGAAATAATTAATTTTGTATTTTTTACATTAAAGATTTTTTCTTCAATGTTTATAACCATTTTATCATAAAACCCATACTTTTCTCTTTTTTTCTGGTATTTTAAATAAAGTTTATGAAAACCACCACCAGCTCTGTATATATCATGTTTTACAACCTTTCCTGCACCTTGAACAATATCATAATTTTTTAAATTTATTTTTTTAGTTAAAAAATAGAATAGAAATGTTTTAACTATTTTTGATGGAAAGTTACAGGGTAAATTAAATATATTGATGTTAGAATTAGGTGGTTCTGTTTCTTTTTTTGAGCATATTATGAAGATTTTATTACCAAATTCAGCTAATTTTTTTGAAATAATATAAATATGTTTTTCTGTACCACCAGATGTGGAATATTTTCTAACTATATAAGCAATTTTTAATGGCTTCTTTAAGTTCATTTAAGGTAAAAGGCTTTTTTAAAACAGCTCTAAATCCATATTTCCAATAATTTTTTAAAATTTCAGACTCTGAATATCCACTGTAAACAATTGCTTTAACATCTGGATCTATTTTTTTCAATTCTTTTATACATTCTTCTCCACCCATACCACCTTTTATAGTTAAGTCTAAGATAACAATATCAAATTTTTCCTCTTTATATTTTTTAATTGCTTCTTCTCCATTTTTAGCTATAACTGCTTCGTGTCCTAAAACTTTACATAAATCTATAACTAAATCTTGTATTGCTTCATCATCTTCCATAAATAATATTTTTAATTTCTTATTTAAATAGTCAACTTTTGCTACTTTTTTTTCTGATTCTTTTTTAATTTCTTTTTTATTTACTGGAAGAAAAATTTGAAAGTCTGTGAATTTGCCTTTTTCTGAATAAACTTTTATTTCTCCTCCATGTTTTTTTATAATAGAATGTACTATAGAAAGACCTAATCCTGTTCCTCCATCTTTTGTTGTAAAATATGGATCCCATATTTTATCTTTTATTTCATCTGGAATTCCTGGACCATAATCTTTAATAGAAATTTTAATATAATCTTTTAAATTAACAACTTTTATATCTATTTTCCCTTTGTTATTCATTGCATCTTTTGCATTAAGAACTATATTTTCAATAACTCTGCTAATTTGCTCTGGATCAATTTCAACAGGCATTAAATTATCATCAATATCATAATTAACAACAATTTCAGAACCAGATAAAATAAAATTTACTGTATCTTTTATTATATCTGAAAGATTTTCAATTTTCTTCTTAACTGGAACTCCACCTTTTGCAAAGGTTAATAACTGATGAGTTAGTGATTTTGCTTTATTTAATGAATTATTTAAACTTGCTAATTTTTCTTTTGCTTTAATTAAATTTTCATTTTCTAAATAAATTTGCACTAACTCTATGACACCAGAAATTGAGGTTAAAATGTTATTAAAGTCATGTGCAATACCTCCAGCCAAAACTCCAATTGCTTCTAATTTTTCTCTGTTAAATACTTCTTTTTCCAATTTTTTAAAATAAGTAACATCACTTATTGCAATAACTATCAGAACTTCATCGCCTATAATCACTTTTCTACCTTTTCCAATTGTTTCTATAATTTTACCATCTTTCTTTTTTAACCTCCATTCAAAATCGTATCTCCCTTCATTAACTATTTTATTTATTATTTCCATACCCTTTTCTAAAGTATAACCTTCATCACTATATTCATGAACTTTCTTAGATAAAATTTCTTCTCTCGCCATACCAAGCATTTCACATGCTGTATCATTTATTTCAACATAATCTCCTTTTTCATTAAATATAAATAAACCAACAGGTATTGAATTAATCAAAATATTAAGTTTATTTGAAAGCTCTTCATTTTTTTTATCTCTAATTCTAATTTCATTGATCATTAAATTCAACGATTTTATTATTTTATTTATTTCTTTAAATTCTGAATTTTGAAAATTAACATTATAATTTCCAGAAGCTATAATTTCTAAATTCTCTATTATTGGTTTTATATTTATATTTATTAATCTATTGAATAATTTTGAAATGAAAAATATTATAAAAATAGAGAGTAAAATGGAAAATAAGATATTAATAAGTAATGTTTTAATAAATTCATTTTTGTAAATAGCATTTGAGTATTCTACATCAATACTGCCAATGAAATTTTTATTATAATATAATTTTTTTGAATATTTTATTAAAAATTTACTTTTACACTCTTCTGTATTCTTTATTTTATCAAAAATAACTTTATTAAATTCATCAACAATTTTTAATCTGCAAAGATAAGGGTTAGCTGAATATAATAGACTTGAAATTGATTTTACATTTTTGTATTCAAGTTTCCATAGATATGCAGGTAAAAAAGTTGTATATATTTCTATACTGTTTTTTATATTTTGTTCTAATTTAGCTTTTTTTAATTTGTAATTATAATAACCGTAAGTTATCCCTCCAATAATAGTGATACTTACAATTATTAATGCAATATAAAAATTAAAGTAATTTTTTAATGATTTAATCTTCATTTAATAAATTTAATTCTTTTATTGCTATATTCATTTTTTCTATTAATTTATTATCAACTTTTTTTGAACAGATAATATATCTTTTTATCCCATGTTTTATTTCTTTTATTGAGACAATTTTTAAATTTTTTGCAAAATCTGGATAAAGTTTTATAAATTCCTTAATATGTTCGTAGGAGAAAAAAGTATAATCCAACCTTCTTAAAGCAACCATTTTTATTAAATTATTTGGCTCTGTAGTTACTCTAATTACTTTTGGCTTAAAAATTTTTAAATATTTTTCAATTATAGGACCATAATTAAAACCCGAAATTAGGCCAAGTTTATAATTATTAGTAAATAACTTTTTTAAGGAAACTTCATCTTCCACATTAATGTTTTTATTAAAAACTCCTTTAATTTTTTTACTTCGGAAAATAGGTAATGTATATTTAAATTTTTTCACTCTTTCTTCAGTTTTAAACCAACCAGGAGAGCAAGCATAATAATTTTCTTCTAACAATAAAAATATTCTTTTTACTGGAACAGATTGGAATGAATATTTTATATTGGCTTTTTTAAGAATTTTTTTTACTTTATCATTTATTATTCCTCTTGCTCTTCCACTTTTATCAGTATAGTGATAAGGAGGTCTTTCAAAATAGTAAATTTTTAAAACTTTATTTTTTGAAAATAAAAAGTTTGGAATTAATAGAATAATAATAACTATTAAAATTTTTTTCATAGTTATAATATAATCATTTAAATTAAATTTTTCAATATGTTTTTAAAATTTTTCAAATTATGTTGATTCTTTACAATTTCTGTACCAATTACACAACCATCAGCAAATTTCAATACAATATTCATGATATTCTTATTTTTAATCCCAAAACCAAAGATAACATTTTTTCCTGTTGATTCTCTAATTATTCTAATCTTTTCAAAAATATTATCATCTAATTCTAATTTCCCTCCAGTTGTACCTTTTATTCCAATAAAATAAACAAAATCAGCTTTTATTTTTTTTATTAACTTAAGATCATTTTCATTTGAATTTATAGTAGCAAATGGAATAATTGGGATTTTTAACCCTCTTTTATAAAAAAAGACTTGCATCCTATTTGGGCAGTCTGCAATTATTAATCCCTGAATTTTTTTTAAATAATTGTTAAAATTAAAATTATACACAATATTTGCATATGTCATAATGTATAATTTTTTGTTAGTTAAAATTTTTGTTGCTGGGATTAAGATATCATCTATTGAATATTTCATTTTAACTACTTTATTTATAACTTTTGCAATAATTGGTCCATCAGCAATAGGATCATTAAAAGGTAATCCAATTTCAACAAAATCAATCTTTGTATCTTTTATTAATTCTAAAATTTTAACATATTTCCCCAAATCTGGGTATCCTCCA
>JALVYZ010000445.1 GCA_027037705.1 bacterium
TCAATTTCCCTGGGACTTAGAATATTATCAACTTTTTCATTTTCATTATTTGAAAAATAAATTTTTTGGAAAATTGGTATGGATTCTAATGAGGATGAAACAAATTTTTTTCCTGACTTAACCATTTTTATTGCATCTATCAATAATTCAAAACTATCCTCTTTTAACATATAACCACATGCACCTGCTTTAAACGAATTTATTACAAAGAAAGGATCAGCATGCATTGATATCACTAAAATATTTATTTTCGGTTTGTATTTTTTAATTCTTTTAATTACTTCTATTCCATTTAATTCTGGCATTGTTATATCAATTAGAGCTACATCTGGATTTAACTTTAAAATTTTGTCAATTGTTTCTTGTCCAGATGATGCTTCGCCTATTATCTCAATATCATTTGATTTTTTTAAAAGGGATATTAATCCATCTCTGAATAATTTGTGGTCATCTGCGACAAAAACCTTTATCATTAATTGTCCTCTTTGTTATAAATCTCAATTATTACTCTTGTTCCATTTCCATGTTGGGATTCAATAATAAACTGGCCATTCATGTCTTGAACCCATTCTTTAATGCTGAATAATCCTATACCATTTATTTTGCTTTGTTTAAACACTTCTTCAGGTTCAAATCCGATTCCATCATCATCTATAATTAATCTTACCTTGTCTTGATTTATAACAATGGATATTATAACTTCTTTGGCTTTTGCATGTTTCCATACATTATTCATAATTTCTTTAAACGCCCTAAATATATATATTTCTTTTGCTTTTGAGATCTTTAAATCAGATTTTATATTTTTGTTTAATGTAACTTTTATATTTGTCTTTTCAACATATATTGGGATATACCATTCTATTGCATCAATTAATCCATGTTTATATAAAACAGCAGGGTAAAGTTCAAAAATTGTATTCCTTATTCTTGAAATTATCTTTGTTGTAAGTTCTTCTAAATTTTTAAAATCTTCAGTTGTATCAACACATTTTTTTTCTTGAATTTCTTTTAATTTAAATTTTAGATAAGCTATATCTTGAGCAAGTTCTTCATGAATAAATTCTCCAATTTTTCTCCTCTCTTTTTCTTCTAAAAGGGTTATCTCTTCTCTTAATCTTTTTTTAAATTCATCAGATTCTTTTAATTTTCTAATCATGCTATTAAATGTTTCACAAAATTTTCCAAATTCATCATTTGAAAAAACAGGAACTTTAACATTTAAATTTCCATTTTTTACTAATTCTGCTTTTTCTGTTAATTCTTTTAATGGTTTTACAAATTTTAAGGCAAAAATGATTGCAGGGAAAAAGCAAAAAAGAGTCATCACAAGAATTAGAATTATAATATGTTTAAAATATGTCTGAGACTCAGGGAAAAATGAATTATATCGTATTGAATGAGCAATATACCAAAATCTATAAGGTGAGAGTTTAACTTTTTTATATACAATTATCTTTAAGGAAGAAAGTATGCCTTTTTTTTCTATAATTGCACCATAATCTTTGCCTAAAAACTTGGTTAAATTTAATTTATACTGTTTTTTATTATGAAACATAAAAGAGAAAGTTTTTTTAAAGTCTGGATGATAAAGATAATATCCATTTTTATTAATTAAAAAATAGTCTCCAAAATTTTGTTTTTGTCTATTACTTAAAATTTTTAAAATTTCGCAACCAAGCACATTTAAAACAAGATATCCTTTTTTATTCCCAAATATGTCATATACTGGTGTTACATATCTAATAACAGGTTTAAAAGGTATTTCTATTTTATTATTTTCAATATTCAAATCTAATGGAGAAATATATATTTCATTTTTATGAAGTTTTTTGGCTTCCTGAAAATAGTATCTTTGGCCTTTGTATTGTAATTTATTTTTGGGAACAATAATACTGTAATTGTTTTTATAATTTATTCTTAAAATTTCAAAACCATTTAAATCAAGAAACCTTATTTGATCATAAATCTTATGGGTATTCGCAACTGTTATAAAACTTTCAAGAACTCTTTTTCTTAAATAAAAAAGAGGCGAATTTAAATAATCTTTAAAATCTGGTAGATTTTTTATTAGGTCTATATCTCTTATAATCCATTTATGTAGATCTAAAATTTCTTTTTCTGCAAGACTTAAATCATTTAAGGCAATTCTTTCAATTTTTTTTATAAAAAAGTTCCGCTGGAAATAATATTCATGAACTGCTGTGATGATAATTGAACCAGCGGAAATAATAAAAAAAACAAATAGAAATTTGTTTTTTAAATCAAGTTTCATTTTTTATTATTAATAACATGAGCCTTATACCCAGCTTTTTCAAGAGCAATTAAAATCTGTTGCAAAGAAACTTTAGAATCATCATATTTAATATAAGCTTCTTTTTGAGGGACTGAAGTATTAACTACTTCTACTCCATCTAAACTTTTAAGAGTTGAACTAACTCTATAAGCTGTACCAGGTCATGTTATCCCTGGAACTTTTAACAGAATATTCTTATCAGCTGCAAACATCATAGCTGAAAATAAAAATACAAAAATTGTTAAAAGTAAAAATTTTTTCATAAGATCCTCCTTTAATTTAATTTGATAAATTATACTACAAAATAAAACATTATTTGAAAATACCATAAAAACGGTATAGTAAATTTACCTTTTATAATTTAATTTATCATAAAAAAAAGAGGAGTTCAAATGAATAGAAATGTTAAATTATGGTTGTTTATAACTGTTCCTCTTTGTTGTCTTTTAGTAATTGTATTTATTGTTAGTGGTTTTACCTTTAAAAGTCCAGTTCCCCCAGCAAAACCTTTAAGTTCAAAATGGTATATCCCTGAGACTCCAAGAGAAAATATTATTGAAAATGAAGTTGTTGTGGGGAATTGCTGGATTTGTCATGCGATGTGGGTCCCGATCCCAGATCCAAATGTTATTAGACCAATTGGAGCACATCCTGAAGTTATATTGAAACATGGTAAAAATAAAAGATGTTATAATTGTCATATGATAACTGATAGAAGTAGGTACACATCAGATGATGGTAAGGGGTTGTTGTATACAAATGTAGCCCAGTTATGTGGGAGATGCCATGGTATTGTTTACAGAAACTGGTTAAATGGAACTCATGGAGTCAATAGAGGAAAATGGGCTCCTAAAAAACCTTTTGATGTTACAAAATTTCAATGCAATTACTGTCATGATCCTCATCAGCCAAAATATAAATTCAGACATATGGCTCCTCCACCAACCTGGGATAAAAAGTTTATAAGAACAAAAAAGGTTGAAATTTTTAAAGAAGGAGAAATGTAATGGGAGATAATAAAAATAAACTTTCAAGAAGAGAGTTTTTGACTGCTGCTGGGATAGGGGCAGCAACATGTGTTGCTTCTGCGGCTGCTATTTCTCCATTATTAAAACTTACTAACAAATTTTCTTTAGAAGAATTTTTACAGAAAAATTATAGAGAACTAACTCCCGAAGATAAAAAAAGGATATTTAAAAGATTAGAAAGAGAAATATCAAAAAAATATGGTGTTAAAGCAAAAATTTCAGATCCCCCTCCATTAAAAGGTGTTAAATATGCGATGGTTATAAATGTTGGTAGATGTATTGGTTGTAGAAAATGTGTTTATGCATGTATGAAAGAGAATAACAATTCAAGAAGTCCTCAAGTCCAATATATTCGTGTAATGAGAATGGAAAAAGGAAAAATTGATTTAGAAACAGCAGTTCATGATTATCCTGAAAGTGAAGCTGGCCAAACTGACAAGTACTGGTATATGCCAGTTCAATGTCATCAATGTGAAGATCCTCCTTGTGTAAAGGTTTGTCCAGTTAGTGCAACATGGAAAGAACCTGATGGTATAGTTGTAGTTGATTATAATTGGTGTATTGGATGTAGGTACTGTCTTGCTGCATGTCCATATTATGGAAGAAGATTTAATTGGGCAGAACCTCAGATTCCTAAAAATGAATTAAATCCAGATATGGCATATCTTTCTAATAGACCAAGATATAAAGGTAATGCTGAAAAATGTACATTTTGTCTACAACGGACAAGAAATGGCAGATATACTGCATGTGTTGAAGCTTGCCCTACAGGAGCAAGAAAATTTGGAAATCTTTTAGATGCAGAGAGTGAAGTCAGGAAGATAATAGATAAAGAAAGAGTTTTTATTTTGAAAGAAGAATTAAATACAATTCCAAAGATGTATTATGTTTTTAGCAAAGCATAATGGAGGAATAAATGATAAATTTAATATCAAAATTTACAAAAGTTTTAATCAATGGAAATAAATACTATATTTTATGGGTAACATTTCTTTTAGTATTAGTCTTGATTGGTCTTCATGCATATTCTCGTCAGTTAATTTATGGATTGTATACTACAGGTATGGGAGATGAAGTATCATGGGGATTTTATATTGCAAATTTTGCATTTTTAGTTGGAATGGCAGCTGCTGCTGTAATGATTGTTATCCCTGTTTATATCTTTAAAGATAAAGATGTTAAAAAAATTGTTATTTTTGCAGAACTTTTTGCAATTGCAGCTGTTATTATGTGCTTAAGTTTTGTTTTAATTGACTTAGGAAGAATTGATAGAATGTGGCATTTAATTCCAATAATTGGAATTTTTCACTGGCCAGAATCAATGTTAACATGGGATGTTATAGTTTTAAATGGTTATCTTTTCATAAATATTTTTGTATGTTTCTATTTTTTGTATAAAAAATACCACAATCAAGAGCCAAAAACATGGATTTATTTATCAGTAGTATTTCTATCAATTATCTGGGCTCCAAGTATTCATACAGTTACGGCATTTTTATTCCAAGGGCTTGGTGGTAGACCTTTCTGGCATTCACCATTAATTGCTCCAAGATTTTTATCATCAGCTTTTTCAGCTGGCCCTGCTTTTATTTTAATTGTTTTAATTTTATTAGATAAATTTAAAGCAATTCATATATCTGAACATACCATAAAAAGAATTAGACAGATAGTAACAATATGTCTTTTGATAAATATTTTTTTCTTCTTTTCAGAGGTATTTGCAGATTTATATATGCCAACTTCTCATTCAATAAATCTTGCATTCCTTTTGGGAGTTAAAGGAAAATCAATTTTAACTCCATGGATAAGATTATCTGTGGCTCTTTCAATTATTGCAGCAATTATGTTTTTAACACCAAAATTAATGAAAAATAATGTTTTCGTAGTAATAGCATGTATACTTACTGATATTGGAATATGGCTTGAAAAAGGACTTGGATTTGTAATTCCTGGATTTATTCCAACTCCATTAGGAGATTTTGTTCAATATAAACCAACTTTTAATGAAGTTTTAATCACAATTTCAGTTTGGGCAGGTGGTTTATTATTATATACTATTCTTGTTAAAATTGCTTTACCAATTATTAATGGGGAAATCAGAAAAGAATAATGAAGGGAGGTGAAATTTTAAAGCTAAATCACAGGTTAAATTTATATTTAACAGAAAATAATTGAGGAGGGAGGTATGAAGCCTAAGTTTTTTATTTTATTTTTTGCATTACTATTTCTGGCATTTACTACTTCAGTTTATGCTCAGGGGAGTGGCTGTACCACAGCAAAATGTCATAAAGGAATTGAAAATATTATGCCAGAAAAGTCTCAAATGATGATTGCTATTAAAAATAATGGAAGAATGCATGGAGACCCTGACGGATGTGTTGTCTGTCATGGAGGAAATCCTCAGGAAACAAAAGACAAAAATAAAGCTCACATGGGAGTCCCTGCAACATTGAGAATTGCTCCTGGACCTAAAGATTTTTATCCTGACCCAGGTTCAATCTGGATTGCTCAAAACACATGTGGTGTTTGTCACGTAGGGTATGTTTATAGAATGCAACTTGCATTAATGAATACTGAAGCAGGTAAAATTCAGGGGAACCTGCATACATTTGGTTTTAAAGAAACTCAATTCTATAAAGTTCCTTATGGAAATCATAATGTTAAAGATTTAGATGGGCTAACTCCAATGGTTGGCTCTCAAACCTATAAGATGTATATGAAACAGCAGATTAATATGTATCCTTTTGCATATCCTAAAGAATTGAAAAAGCTTCCATTACCAACTGT
>JALVYZ010000446.1 GCA_027037705.1 bacterium
CTATTTATGTTGTAATTTCTGCTTGTTGCCAACGGTTAGTATATGCACCGTAGCGGGCTTATGTTCTCATATTTTTGATTTATGCACCAAAGATAGCAAAAATTCTGCGAATTTTTTAATTTTCAATCGACAAAAATTCGCAGAATTTTTGCGGTGCAAGGAAGCACAAACCATACAATTATGCACAAATCCCGCTATGGGGTATATACAGTGTTGTGGTGCGTATTAGATTTTTTGGTTTTCGTTAAATTCAATCTACTTATATAAAATCAGTAGCAGACGAAAAAAATCAATTCAAAAATTATTTGCGGTTAATCGCATCATTTTTAAAGTTAGAAAATTGAAAAATCCGAATGGACGTTATTGAAATTCATCAATTTTTTTCATTTCAACTACTAATTCTGAAATTCGGGAAATATTTTTGATTTCTACTTTTTTAATTTTCTAAAATATCTTTCACTTTTTCTCTTAATATCTCTTTATCAGGAAGATATAATTGATATTCGCCAATGGCTAATTTGTTAGTAACGCTTGCCGTTGCATATTCAACAAAAATATCATCTTTCTCTGATGCTAATATTATTCCAATTGTTTCATTATCAGTTTTATTTGCAATTTCTTTGTTGAAATAATTCAAATAAGTTATCATTTGTCCAACGTCTTTATGCTCTACTTCATTTACTTTTAGGTCTATTAAAACAAAGCATTTCAGAATATAGTTGTAGAAAACTAAATCTACAAAATTGTGTTTATTGGCTAATGTTATTTTGTATTGCCTACCAACAAATGCAAAACCTTTGCCAAGTTCAAGTAGAAATTTTTGTAAATTGTTCAACAACTTTGTTTCTAATTGAGTTTCCGTTAAAATATCTGGTTGCGAAACACCAAGAAATTCAAATACATAGGGTTCTTTGATTAAGTCATTTTCATTTTTTGGTTTGTGTCCTTTTTTAGCCAATTCGAGTATTTCATCTTTGTTTTTACTCAATGCAATTCGTTGAAATAAACCTGTCTTTTTTTGTCGTCTTAAATCTCTAATACTCCAATTTTCTAAAATAGTTTGATTTTCATAAAATTCTCTTTCTAAATCATCTTTTACTTTCAAAAGTTCGTAGTAATGGGACCAACTCAATAAGTGTGACGGTGTCACACCATTTGGGTATTTTATGTAAAAAAGACGCATATATACGATATTACTTCTACTAAATCCTGATCCGTGACGTGCAGTTAAATCTTTTGAAAGTTTATCTAATAATTTTTTTCCGTATTCTGCTTTGATGTTACCATTTTGTTCATATTCGACAATATATTTTCCTGTTCTCCAATTAGATAAGGTGAGTTCGTTGTTAATAGCTTTGAATGCTTTTTGTTTAGCTTTCAGGTAATTTTTACTAATTTTTTCAAGAAGATTTTTGTAATCTTTATTGTCAAATAATTCATTCATTTACATACTATTTTGAATAAGTGTGACACTGTCACACCTATTTGTTCTTATCAACAAAGATAAGTTTTTTCTTTAATTTTTTCCGGAATTTTAAATTTTCAGGTTAGAGTAGGATAGAGGTAAGGTTTATCAAAATTCCACAATTTTAGTAGCAGTTTTGTTTTTAACGTCCTTTATGCACCACAACGGTTAATATATGGCGTCGTAGCGGGCTTAAAGTTCGCTTAACTTCGCCTTTTGACACAAAGATAGGAAAATTCATAGAATTTTCTATCTTTTATTTGCATTGGAAAATTCTATGAATTTTCCGGTGCAAATACGCCTAAACA
>JALVYZ010000447.1 GCA_027037705.1 bacterium
AAAACTTTCTCATCAACAAAATATCCCTTTGAACTATCTTTATATAAAAAGCCTTCTTTTTTCGATTTATATCTAATCTCTTGATCATCTTCTTCTGTTTCAATTGATTTTCTATCATATTTTATTTTATGCTTCCATTGACCTGCATTCGGTTCTAATGGCTCTCCTAAAACATTCATCCCAAGTTCGCCTTTTGTTGGTTTTTTTAAGGTTAATATTAATTTCCCTTTAGGAATAATCCGTTCAGAAAAACCTAAATTTCTATGATCAACATTTCCAGTTGTATCATCTATTTTCCCTCTTAATTCATTCTTTAATTTAACATGTTCAATTAATTCACTATCCTCACCATCAACAGGTAAATGTCCTTTTGCTATAATAATTTTATAAATGTCTTTTTTTCTTTCACTATCAGGTAATACACAATAATCTTTTAATTGCTCTAAAATTTCTTTATCAGGCAATATCCCATATGAAATTCCAGATTGTTTTAATAATGATTTAATTTGTTTAAATCCTTCAATTATTGTCTGTTTTAAATCATCTTTATCAATTCTTGAATTAGGCCTAATATTCATATAAGCCTCAGATTTATCATCATTAAAAGTTATAAACATATCAAAAAAAATTTTATCATCCATATTATTCCTCTATTAATTCAGATACAACTTTTTCAGATGCAAATACAAGTGCTTCTAAGTCTAAATAATCAAGTGCATTTTTATCAAACAAAAATTTTACATTTGCGTCAAATCCTTCTTCAGGCATTTCATCCCAAAAATTTACTCTTATTGGAACCATTGGTAAAACATTTATCACAAAACATAAATCAGATTGACAACCTTCTTTTAATATTTTACCTGATAAATTTTTAACTCTTTCTTTCAATAATTCTTTTTTTCCTGCAAAATATTCCTTTAATGGCTCTTCACAATCTCTTTTTAAAGCTTTAACTTTTGAAATTGAATTTGGCATCTCTTCCATTGCAATCCATTCACCAGACAAACCTGATTTACCAGCAAAATGTAAATAATTTAGAATTAAAATTTTATCCCATACATCAAAATCTTTTTTATTACTTTCTACTTCAATTACATCTCTATATTTTAAAACTCTTGCCGTATATTTTAAATAATTCAACTCCAAAATTTCTTTTCCATTTTCTTCATAATATTTACAACCTAATGGTTCTGCAATCTCTTTGAAATTTTTATATTTTAATCTTTTTTCAATTAAAGTAACTGCACTAATTCCTGGTTTTTTCTCCTTTTCTTCACTAACAAATAATTGATCAATTAACTTTATAAATTTTTCATCAGCTTTAAAATATGGACATTTAGTATAATAAACTTTTCTCCTTGTTAATGCAGTTGCAAATGATATACATGTTGGATATCCACATTCTCCACAATTTGTTCTTGGAGTTTTTGAAACTACTGTTATTGGAGAGAGTTTCATACTACCTTAACTCCCATAGCTCTAACATTTTCAGGATCAATCTTATTCATAAATTCTAAAATTTCTTCTGAAGGAATTTCAGTTTCAGGAACATTTTCAGGTATTATTAATTCAAATCCTGTATTCTCTTTTACAGTATCAATGGAAATTCCAGGATGAACTGTACATAATCTCATTCTTTTTGTTTCTTCATCAAAATCATATGTAGCTAAATTTGTTACTATTTTTGCTGGACCACTACCAGGCAATCCTAATTTTTCTCTTGAATCATAACCTTCAAGATATCCCTGACCTGTAATAAAATC